>VMSQ01000168.1 GCA_013792055.1 Desulfobacteraceae bacterium | reverse complement strand
TTATTTGTAATAGAAATCGTTTTATTGACTTATTATATAGTCTATTGTTAATAATGATGAACTCGTAAAAAGTCGTCACTCCGGTGAAAACCGGAGTCCAGACCCGCCCGCCTCGCCTGAGCGGACGTCTTGACCGGCGGCAACAGTCTCCTTTGGGCAAGAGCGATGGCGGGCAGGTGGTCTGCAACTGCTTGAAAGGACTGGATAGCGCTAAAGCTTCACTACGTGCCCGGCTGGAGTTTATCCCGCACTTGATGCGGGGCCGGAATGACGGGAAACGGTATTTTTAGACTTTTTACGACTTTGTCAATAATGATTATTTATATTGTCTTATGAAGTTACATATTGGCTCTGATAGCCCTTTCCCCCAAAAATGACACAAACCTTCACAGTTGTTTTTAAAAATGCAAAACAACTTGGGCCTGGAGCTATCAGAGGCAGATTGAACCTAAGTTGAGGTAAGAATATGCAAGACGATTTTCTCTCCGCTATGACTCAGGAAGTCAAAGAGGAGGTTATTAATAATTATTTATATGAAAGACGCCTGATTGAAGAACAGATCAACTATGTAAAGGAGCTTGGCGAACATACCATTCAGATTCAGGGAATGCTTTACAGACGCTTTGCACGGATGTATGACTTGCTTATGAAGTCTGAATTTATCAATGAGTTTGTAATTCTGCTTGGATTGAAAGAATTACTCTTAAATGGCTGGCTTTCTGATGATCCTGAATACCGTAAAAATGTCCGTTTTATCAAGGTTCGTGGTCTAACTGATCGTTCAAAATTTAAAAAATTATTTCTTGAGTCATACAGGAGGCTGTATAACTGGAATAATCAGTATGTTGAAGCGTACGGGGATCTTCTGAAGGAATGTGACGCGGTAAATAAAAACCTGAAAAAGTTTGAGGATAACTACGACATTCTTACCATCCTGAACTTTCTGAAAAATATGGATGTTGAAGAAATCACGAAAAAACATTTTATGGGCGATAATTTCGCACCTGAAGAAATAGCTTCTATTGAAAAAACCATGCGTTTCAAACCTGTTAGTATAAAAGAATTCAACCTGATCCACCCATCAGATCTTCCCGATCCAGATGATGTTTATGACCGGCTGAGTTCTCTGGCTAATTCCGTTTACGGCCGGTACAGCGAAAATATGAAAACACTTATCAAATAAGTAGGACTGCTTTGCAAGATAAATTGGACAACATACCAAAAATATACCAAATTTCTTGAAAAAATGATTTACTTGCCTGATAAAACAAATCAACATAATTTCTTAAAAACATGCTGTTCAATAAAGGATAAGCTGGGGTTTGATATAACCATCAGGGCATATCAGGTTGAAGATTACCCGCGTCTTATAGATATGTATGACAGATTTGAACCCAAAAGAATTGCAATGGGACTTCCCCATTCTGACAAAAAACTAAGGGATAACTGGATAGACTCTATAGTAAAGTCATTTTTCAATACAGTGGCTATTTACCAAAATAATATTATAGGACATGCTGCAATTGATATACTTCGCAATAAATCTTCTCCTGAGTATATGATTTTTCTTGATCAGGATTTCAGAAATCGGGGAATCGGCACCAGTCAAACAATGATTATTAAAAAAATTTGTGAAGAGTTAGGATGCAAACAAATCTGGGTTGCTATAACATGTCACAGTATATTGGGCATCAAGGTGTTTAAAAAATCAGGATTCAAATTTACTGGACCAATTGGACCGGAACGGGAAATGGTCCTTAAACTAAAGCCTAAATCAAAAATATAAAATGAAATCAGCCTTCATACACAGCGATGAATTTTCAAAATTTAAGGTAAGTAAAGAATATCCATGGCTTACAGAAAGATCAGATGTTACATACAATAAATGCAAGGAGCTCAGGCTTCTTGACCATGACTGGATAGAGGTTGTTCAGTCAAAACCAGCTTCAATAAAAGATCTGTATTTATATCATACAAAGGAATATATTGATCTTCTGAAGAAAGCCGACAAGGGATTTTTTGATGAATCAATGCTCAGATACGGTCTTGGTACCCTTGAATGCCCGGTAGCAAAGGGCGTTTTTAAATATCACAATCTGGCTGCTGGCGCCACCATTGCCGGAGCAAACCTTCTTGTTCGGGGTGGGAAAGACATTGTATTCAGTCCAACAGGTGGTTTTCACCACGCAGGACCTGATTTTGCTTCTGGATTCTGCTATATAAATGATATTAACATAGCCATTAATAAACTCTTAAAAATGGGCAAACGCATACTCTATATTGATATCGACGCTCACCATTCGGACATGGTACAAGAAGCATTTTACAGCAACCCTGATGTTATGAAAATATCTTTTCACGAAAGCGGCAAAACTCTTTTTCCGTGGAAAACCGGGTTTGAAAACGAAATTGGAAAGGGAAAAGGAAAAGGATATAATATTAATTTCCCCTTACCTGAAAATACTGGTGATGAAGAATTCCTCTGGGCTTTTGAAAGGGTATTTCCACCTGTTGCGCGTGCATTTAAAGCAGATATTACATTTGCTGTTATAGGCGTTGATATTATTTCTTCAGATCCTCTGGCTCATCTTCAGGTAACTAACAATGCCTTTATTAAAGCTGTGAAAATAATTAAACAGGCATCTGCAAAATTGCTTGCGCTTGGTTGCGGCGGATATTTGCTCGACAATATAGAGCGCTCATGGACCTTAGCCTGGGCTGCTATGAATGATTTAGAACCAAAAGAAGAAGATGCCGCAACTTTTGGAGGAATGTTCTGGGGAGACGGGCTCTCTTCTCTACTGGACCGGCCCTTATTTTTACCGGATAACATAAAAAAAATGACAAAAAAAGAGATCAAGAGAGTATATCAATATATTGCATCAAACATATTTCCCATACTTGGAATTAAGTAGAACTTAGGGGCTTCGCCCAAATTGGAATAGTGGAATGTTGGAATAATGGAATAATGGAATATTGGGTTTAAAAGGTGTTTTGTGCTTATTCCTACATTTCACATCATTCCATCGTTCCATTATTCCATTATTCCTTGATCGAGGTTGCAATAGAGCCAATAAATAGCTACAATTTCAATGGGTTGTAGAAATTCCGAGACTTATAATGATTTGGAGGTGAATATGAAGGGCGGCAAAAAGTACTTTCCATCCAGGGAGTTCCAGAAAAAGGCAGCAATAAAAAGCTTTAAGCAATATAAAGAAATTTACAAACACTCAATTAACGATCCACAGAATTTCTGGGCGGAAAGAGCCATGGAGCTACACTGGTTCAAAAAATGGAAGAACGTGCTTGAGTATGATTTTACAGAAGCATCCGTGAAGTGGTTCGAAGGTGGTAAAATCAATGTATCCTATAACTGCCTTGATCGACATCTCTTTTCATGGAGAAAAAACAAGGCTGCCCTGATCTGGATAGGTGAAAATTCGGATGAAAGCAAGATTTACACCTATCAGATGCTTCATACAGAGGTTTCCAGATTTGCAAATGTATTAAGAAAAAATGGGATTAAAAAGGGAGACAGAGTTACCATGTATCTCCCAATGATTCCTGAACTTGCAATTGCAATGCTCGCCTGTGCCCGTATAGGAGCTATTCACAGTATTGTTTTCGGGGGGTTTAGTGCTGAATCTTTGATGAACAGAATAAAAGATTGCGGTGCCTCTTTGCTAATAACAGCAGACGGCGGATTCCGCGGTGGAAGAATTATACCTCTAAAACAAAATGCCGACGAAGCTCTTAAAAATTGTCCTGAAGTTAAAAAGTGTATTATAGTACGCCGGACCAATACAGAAATAACTTTTAAAAAGAACCGTGATTCATGGTGGCACGATGAAATAACCGCACCAGATATAAAAAACTCCTGTGAACCGGCTGTTATGGATGCCATTGATCCACTTTTTATTCTTTATACCAGCGGCTCAACAGGCAAACCAAAGGGAGTACTGCACTCGACTGGAGGATATCTTCTCTACGCCAACCAGACTTTTAAATGGGTATTTGATGCGAAAGATGAAGATACTTTCTGGTGCACAGCCGATATAGGATGGATTACCGGACACAGCTATATTGTTTACGGCCCTCTTTCAGCCGGTGCCACATCAATAATGTTCGAGGGAGTTCCCACCTATCCCGATCCAGGCAAGTACTGGGAAATTATAGAAAAATTTAAGGTCTCTATTTTTTACACTGCCCCAACAGTTATCCGTTTGTTAACCAAATATGGTGAAGAATGGCCCAAACGTTATGATCTCAGCAGCTTAAGACTGCTTGGAAGTGTTGGCGAGGTAATTAACCCTGAAGCCTGGTACTGGTATCATAAAAACATAGGTCAAGGCAAATGCCCTATAGTTGATACATGGTGGCAAACTGAGACCGGCGGAGTACTAATAGCCCCTATCCCTGGAGCAATACCCACCAAACCTGCATCAGCCGGAGTTCCTTTTCCTGGTGTAGTCCCACTTATCATTAAAGATAACGGTAAAAAAGCTCGCCTTAACGAGGGCGGTTATCTTGTCATGACTAAGCCCTGGCCTGGCATGATGCAGGGTGTCTATGGTGAACCACAGCGATTCAAAAATACATATTTCAGTCAATTCCCAGGCATGTACTTTACCGGCGATGGAGCAAAAAAAGACAAGGACGGTTATTACTGGTTAATGGGACGCGTGGATGACGTCATTAATGTCTCCGGTCATCGTCTGGGGACAGCAGAAATTGAAAGTGCAATTGTCGCGAACTCCGACGTAGCAGAAGCAGCTATTGTCGGCTATCCCCATGATATAAAAGGAGATGGGATATATGCCTTTGTTTCTTTAAAAAGCGGGGTTAAAGAATCAGAAGAGTTGAAAAAGAAACTGATTGATCAGGTTCGAAAAGATATTGGTCCAATAGCGACACCAGACAAGATTCAGTTCACGGATACACTTCCCAAAACGAGAAGCGGCAAAATTATGCGGCGAATACTTCGCAAAATTGCAGCAGGCGATATCACCGACTTGGGAGACCTCTCGACCCTTGCTGACCGAGCATGCGTTGATGTCATAATAAAAGAAAGACTATAATATTTAAGGAGAGATAATGAATATATCCGGTTTGTGGAATAACTTATATGAATATCTTGATAAATCCAATGAACCTGTAGTAATTCTTACAGATGAAGAAATCCAATTTGATATTGTTAAAAGTGAAGATAAGATAAGGCCATATCCTCTTGACTTTGATGATTCCTCACACACCATCAGAAAAATGGCCCAAGATGCAGGATATGTTGTCTCTGCTCATCCTTTAAACAAAAGAATAAAAATATTCACAAAAATTCCATAACAAGGAAACCACTTTCTAAGGAGGTACGGGTTATGTCCAGCAATGAGATGTTAAGCATTCTTCGTGAAACCAGGGTATTTCAGGGCCTTTCTGAAGAACATTTAAATTTGATATCCTCCTGTGGAAATTTAGTAACATTCGTAAAGGGAGAGACTATAATCAGAGAAGGGCAGCAAGGGCATCCTCTTTTCGTTGTTGTTAAAGGACAGGTTGAAGTTGTTCTGCCAAGGCAGGTAACTGGTCAATCAATCGACAGGGGCACAAGAATAAAAATAAGCGATGTTAGACCTGGATACTGCATAGGAGAATTTTCACTGATCGACAAAAAACCAGCCTCTGCATCGGTTATTGCAAGCGAACCATGTGAACTTATTGAAATATCCAGGCCGGATTGGGAAAAAATTATAAATTCCAGTGATGAGCTTGCAAAAAATATTTATAAAAATATGCTTCTTATTGTTATAAAAAGAGCCCGGCAAAAAATTAAAGAGCTTGATATATGTTTTTATTAATTCCTATCAATGCCAAGGATAGAAGCTGTTGAGGTTTATACCGCATGGAATCAATGAATGGCTTTTTTCATTTTTGCGCCTGGTAATATATTTTTCAATTGCACTTTGTTTTATAATTTACATGGTAAATATGCCCAATACTACTTATTCCGGACCGTTCAAGCCTTTATCTGAAAGCGAACTATTATTAAAGGATTATTTGAAAAAGCATGTTTATATGCTGGCAGAAAAAATTGGGGAAAGAAATATCCGGCACTACAATGAGCTTAATGCCTCAGCCGATTATATTGAAACAACTCTCGCCGGTCTGGGATACAATGTTTCAAAACAAGAGTATAAAATTGAAAATAAAACTTTAAAAAATATTGAAGCCGAACTGATCGGAACTTCCAAACCTGGAGAAATAATTATAGTGGGTGCCCACTACGACTCAGTTACAGGCAGTCCAGGTGCAAATGACAATGCTTCCGGCGTTGCCGCAGTTCTTGAAATCGCACGTCTTCTTTCCAAAGAAAAATTCCCAAGAACATTAAGAATGGTTGCATTTGTAAATGAAGAACCACCTTTTTTCCAGACCAAAGAAATGGGAAGCCGCGTGTATGCCTCCCGGTCGTATAAGCGCAAAGAACAAATTGTCGCGATGTTCTCCCTCGAAACCATCGGATATTATTCTGACGAGCCGGGAAGTCAGCACTATCCATTTCCCTTTGGCTCTTTTTATCCAGATACCGGCAATTTTATCGGATTCGTCGGGAATATCTCGTCACGTAAGTTGGTACATAATTCCCTTGCTTCATTTCGCAGGCATACCCCATTCCCTTCTGAAGGGCTGGCTGCTCCAGGATGGTTTATAGGAATAGGCTGGTCAGATCACTGGTCATTCTGGAAAGAAGGATATCCCGCAGTCATGATAACAGATACAGCCCTGTTTCGTTATAAACAATATCATACAATTAATGATACTCCGGATAAGATCGAATACAAAAAGATGGCCAGAGTTGTTTCAGGTATAACCAGTGTATTAAAAGAAATTGCCATAGACGGAATTTAAAAAGGAATCTTAATTGTTCAACCGCTTTCTGAATCGCTTCAATCGTCTCTTCGTTGTCTGGGTTATTCTGGGCGGGATAGCAGCTTACCTTTATCCAGGATTTTTTCTTCCCCTTAAAAAATACATGGAACTCTTTTTCGGCCTTACCATGTTTGGGGTCGGCATGGTATTAAAGCCCAGGGACTTTACAAATATATTTAAAAAGTTCAAAGTAGTAATTATTGGCGTCTGTGCTCAATTTACAATTATGCCGATATCGAGTTATTTAATCGCCAGAATATTTTCTCTTTCAAAAGAATTTTCTTTAGGTCTAATTCTAACGGGATCAGCACCTGGCGCAATGGCAAGCAATGTGCTGTGTTATCTTGCAGGTGCCGATGTTGCATATTCTGTATCTTTAACAACAGTATCCACCTTGCTCGCACCAGTTTTAACACCTCTTTTAACTCTTTTGCTGGCTCAAACTTTTTTTGAAATTCCCTTCTGGAATATGTTCATGAGTGTATGCAAGATGGTTCTAATTCCCTTATTTTTCGGGATCTTAATAAAGCAAATTTTCTCAAAAAAAGTAGAACCCATTCAAAGAGTTTTTCCGGCAATATCTACTACATTTATTGTTTTTATATGCGCGCTGGTAATTGCCCTAAACAAGGAATATCTGCTTAAAATCAATTCATGGATATTTATTGCAACTATTATATTGAATTTATCAGGGCTGTTTTTAGGTTATATGGTAGGAAAAGTATCAAATTTTGATCTGCTGAAAAAACGAGCATTATCAATTGAAATAGGTATGCAGAATGCAGGATTGGGCAGCGTATTGGCTTTAAAGCATTTTAATGAACAAGTTGCTCTGCCTGCTGTTATTTTTGTTTTTATCTGTATTTTTAGCGCATCCATACTTGTCCAGATCTGGTCCAAAGATGGTTATTATAGAAGTTAAGCGTTCACGCCCATATTGTCATTTCGACCCCTTCGCTTCTGTCATTCCGAGCGAAGCGAGGAATCTTAGTATTTACGCTCAGGGCAGGCTCCGGGAGAAATCTTAAGATTCCTCTCATTCTTTCGGAATGACAGAAACGCAAGTTATAACTGTACCAAGTATAATAATAAAATATTTTACATTTTGACGATATCTTGTATAAGGGAAAAATTGCATAAAATTATTATTTCAGTTGAAGACTTATCGGTTCAAGCCGAATTAAACGACACAAATACTGCTGAAAAAATATTTAAAGCTCTGCCTATTGAAGGAACTGTCAATCTCTGGGGAGATGAAATATATTTTGATATACCACTGGAACTTGACCTGGAGAATGATGCCAGAGCCGATGTTGAGGTTGGAGAACTCGGCTACTGGCCTTCCGGCCCGGCTTTCTGTATTTTCTTCGGCCCAACACCGGTAAGCAGGGATGAAAAACCTCGGGCTTACAGCCCGGTCAATATTTTTGGTCGCATAATTGGCGACACAACCCGGTTAAAAACTGTTTCAAATGGTTCAAAAATTCGAATAACTAAACCGGAGTAATAATTTTATAATTATTCACCAGCCGCAAAGAGCGCGATGAAACCCTTTGCGAACTCTGCGTCTTGAGCGAAGCGGGCGGTAATATAATAATTTTAGTATCCAGAACAGGAGAAACACATATGAATTGCTGGGAGTTTAAGAAATGCGGACGTGAGAAAGGCGGAGTAAAGGCTACTAAATTAGGTGTATGTCCGGCCTACCCGGATTATGGCAAGTGTTGTGCGAGGGTCGTTGGTACACTTTGCGAAGGTGGCTTGCAGGGAACCTTCGCAAGCAAATACAAGGATTGCAAGGGATGCCCTTTTTACAAAAGCCTGCACTATGACAGAACCGATGACGGGGTAAATATAGTGATAATTAAATGAATAAATCAGAATTTAGCACTAAAGGAACCTCTTTAAGAAATAGTTGCCAATATTGATCCTGCTATGAAATGGTGGACACTCGGTTAAGCCATTGATAATAACAATGGCAGGAGGAAATTATGAGTGTTCAACAACGCAGAAAATATGATCCGGACTTTAAACGCAATGCGGTCCAGTTGACAGAGGAACCAGGTCGAACAGTAGCCAGCGTAGCAGAGAATCTTGGCATAGCGAAAGATCTTCTTTATGGGTGGCGGCGAGCGCAACGTGTCAACAAAGAACTTGCCTTTCCTGGCAACGGTCGTGAGGCATTGACCTCTCAGCAACAGAAAATTCGGGAGCTTGAGAAAAGGCTCAAGAATGCCGAAATGGAGCGCGACATCTTAAAAAAAGCCATGGCCATCTTCAGCAGGGCATCGAAATGAAATTTAAATTCATTGAAAAAAACCACTCGTCATTTCCGGTGAAGAAGATGTGCCATATGTTAAAAGTTTCACAGAGCGGATATTACCGTTGGCGAAAGGCCCCGTTATCATCTCTAAAAATAGAGAATGAACGATTGAAGGCACGAATAAAAGAATTGTTTGCAGAGCATAAAGGCATGGTTGGTAGCCCAATGATAACTGCAGATCTCCATGAAGATCCCGAGTTTTCAAAAGTAAGCAGGAATCGAGTAGCCCGGCATATGAAAGAAATGGGATTAAAATGCCTTACTGTTAAAAAGTTTGTAGTAACTACCGACTCAAAGCACAAAGAACCTGTTTTTTCCAAATTTACTTGATCGCCAGTTTACGGTACCTACTCCGGACACGGTCTGGGTAAGCGATATCACCTATTTAAGGGTTGGAAAGAAGTGGCATTATCTCACGGTTTTTATCGATTTGTTTTCTCGGATTGTTGTAGGCTGGGACCTCAGTGAATCTCTTGAAAGATATTCAGCAATGCGTGCCCTTAACAAGGCAATTCTAAGGCGCAGACCAAGCCAAGGGTTAATGATACACAGTGATAGAGGAATTCAGTATGCCAGTGGCGATTTCAGAGCAATATTAAAAAAACATCGTTTTATTCAAAGCATGAGCAGGAAAGGCAACTGCTGGGATAACGCGGTGGCAGAATCTTTTTTCCATTCGATAAAAACACAAATGATTCATCATTGTAAATTTCAGAGTGTGGCCGAGACGGAGCAGGCTCTTTTTAATTACATTGAAGTCTACTACAATCGCCGGAGAAAGCATTCTACGAATGGTTATAAATCACCCGCGAATTATGAGTTGGAATGTTGGAATAATAAAAAAGCGGCTTAACCCCGACTCCACTATTTTGTTGCAAGATCAGCCTATTTCTTCTTCTCCAGAATCTCCCTTATTTTTGCTGAAAGCACATTTATATTGAATGGTTTCCGAATAAAACCGTCACAGCCGCGGTTCAATATAGCAGCCGCCTCTCCTTCCATGCTGTAGCTGCTTGAAAGAAGTACCTTTATATCCGCATTAAGCTCCTTCATACGGTCATAGACCTCGCCACCAGACATATTAGGCATAATCATATCTAAAACCACTATATCTATCTCATCTTGATTTTTTCTGTAAAGTTCTATGGCTTCTTCTCCGCTTTTAGCCGTAAAGACTCTGTAGCCTATGGTCTCCAACGATCCCCTACATAATACTTGAACAACTTCTTCATCATCTACTACGAGAACGGTTCTGGTTTTCTTAATGACTCTATCAGAAGTTTTAGTTGCTTTCAGGATCTTGCTTTTAGATGCAGGAAGATAGACTCTGAAAGTAGTACCCTGTTTCTCCCTGGATTCAACATCAATATATCCGCCATGAGCCTTTATAATACCGTAAACAGAAGATAGACCAAGGCCAGTGCCTCTTCCCATCTCTTTTGTTGTAAAGAAGGGGTCAAATATACGTTCTATCGTGCTTTTATCCATGCCGATACCTGTGTCTTTAACCATTAGCATTATATAGTTACCAGCCTTTGGCTCATAAAACTTGTACTTTATATCCTTGTGTGTAACATTCATAGTCTCTAAAATAAGATCTCCTCCACCAGGCATGGCATCTGCTGCATTTACAAAGAGATTTAACAGAACTTGCTCGACTTGCCTTTGATCGGCCTCTATTACAAATAAGTCTTCGGCAAGTTTTTGATGAATCACAATTTCCTTTCTTGTCTGACCAAAAGTGTTGGAGAGCTCATTAACTATCTGGTTAAGGTTAATCGGTTTAACCTCATATTTACCTTTGCTGGCATAACCAAGAAGCTGGCTGCTTAGTTTAACACCGCTTTGAATCTGTTCTTCAATGGTTTTCAACCTTTTATAGTATGGATGTAAAGAATCAATGTCTATAAGCATCAAAGATATGTTGCCCTGGATACCCATGAGCAGGTTGTTAAAGTTATGTGCAATACCTCCGGATAGAGTACCAATGGCTTCCATTTTTTGAGCCATTTGGAGTTTAGCGCCAAGTTTCTGGGTTTCTTTTTCAGCTTGCTTTTGCTCAGATATTTCTGCCTCCAATTCTTCATTTACCTTTGTAAGTTCTGCCGTGCGCTCTTTCACCATTTCCTCAAGGTGGTTGCGGTGTTTTTCCAGTTCTTCGTCCAATCGTTTTCTTTCAGTGATATCCAGGTCTATACCCACAAAACCCATAGACTGGCCGTTGGCATCGCTCATCGGATTCGTCACCCCAAAGGCCCATGTAATCTTACCTTCTGGAGTTTGGAAGCGGTGCTCAAAACCCCATTTCCTGTTCAATTTGTCAAAAATTGATTCGCTATCATCCGGGTGCAGTCCTCTGATCCATCCATCGCCCAGCGCTTCTTCATATGACATTCCAGCCATTTCGCACCAACGCTTATTTACATACTGACACCGCCTGTCATCGTCTATCACGTATATGCCAAGCGGAGCCATTGCTGCCAGTGAGCGGAAACGCTCTTTGCTATTCCACATCGCCTGCTCTGTCCGCTTGCGCTCGTTGATTTCCTGTTTAAGATGTTCATTAGCGTCTCTTAGCTCGGCTGCATGTTTTTCTACCAGCTCCTCAAGATGGTTATGGTATCTTTTCAAGTCTTCGGCCATTTTATTGAAAGAATCAGCCAATTGTCCAATTTCATTCTTGGACTTAATATCTGTTCTGGTGTCTAAGTTACCCTTTCCTATTTCACCAGCCGCATCTCTCAGTTTGATAATTGGCTTGGAAATAGAACGAGAAATAAAAGCACCAATTAAAATTGCCGCAATAGCACTTATTAAAGCACCTAAAATAATTATAATAGTACTGGCTTCTAAGGAAGACTCCAACTGCTTCTTTTTATTGATAAAGTCTTTCTGTTCCTTTAATATTATAAAATCTACGGCATCTGAAAAAGCCTTTTCATCTTTCTCAAACGCTTCTTTCTTTTCAATAAATCCTGATTCAAGCTTACCCTGGCGTTTTAGATTAATTAGTTCTTTGCTTGTCTCTTGAATTCTTAGGCCAAGATTCCTGATACGCTGTAAGTGTTCATAGTGTGCTGGAGAAAATCTATTCACTAAATCTTCATATTGTTTTAAAGCTTCATTATAAAGTGCAATTTCTTGATTAATTAATCGTTCTATATCTTTATCTGCTTGCTCTATATCTTTATCTGCTTGCTCTATATCTTTATCTGATACTTGCTTTTCTGTTCTTAAAAAGCTGAATTCGATAGTCGATGAGACTATTCTTAAACCCGAAAATTTTAAATTTGAAAGAACATTAATCGCAGGTATTGTATGGTGTGCAGCCTCATTATATCCTTCTTTTGCTAAACCAGTAGTAAGAATTCCTAAATAACCAACAATACCTACCATTAAAGTAACAATTAAATACCCGATAATTAATTTTTGATAGATTTTCATTTTAGTTCACTCAAAAAACTTCTTCAATATAAGGGCTTACTTTATATCTCAAGGATTCCTACAACCGCGCCGGTCATACATGTAGCAAGAGTGCCTGCAATTATTGAACGAAACCCCAGAGATACTATTTCATTCCGCCTCTGTGGAACCATAGTGCCCATCCCTCCTATCATAATTCCAAGACTTCCGAGATTTGCAAAACCGCACATTGCATATGTCATAATCAACAGGCTTTTAGGGCTTAAAGCGCCTTCTGCCAGACGGCTCATGTCAATATAAGCAATAAATTCATTTAGAATGGTTTTGGTGCCCATAAGCGATCCTGCAGTAAAAGCTTCATTCCATGGTATTCCCATAAGCCATACTACCGGAGACATAGCGTAACCTAAAATCAGTTGAAGGGTAATTTTTTTGTCTGAAATCTGCGGCAAAAAACCAAGCAGCAAATTCACAAGATGTACCAGAGCCACAAGAACTATTAACATTGCTATTATATTGATAAGAAGCTGTATCCCCTGAATAGTTCCTTTGGTAATTGCATCCATAGCGCTTACTGACTCTTCTGGAGAGGTCAAGTCACCTGAAGTCAGTTTGCCTGTTTCCGGTATCATTATTTTAGACACGGTAACTGCAGCCGGCACACTTATTATTGACGCGGTTAGGATGTGGCCCATGACATCGGGAATAAGGCTGCCAAGTATGCTGGCGTAAAGCACCATAACCGTACCTGCTATTGTAGCCATGCCGCATGTCATTAAAGTAAAAAGCTCGCTTCTTGTCATATCTTTCAGATAAGGACGGATAAAAAGAGGAGACTCAATCATTCCAACAAATATGTTTGCAGAGACTCCCAAGCCCTCTGCACCGCCCAGGCGCATTGTTTTTTGCATGAATTTAGAAAAGCCTTTTACAATAAGCGGCAAAATCTTCCAATAAAACAGAAGTGAAGATAACGCGCTTATTACCAGAACAAGAGGAAGTGCCCTGAACGCCAGAATAAAACTCGAACCCGGAAATTTTTCATTAAAAGGAAGACTTCCTCCACCAAGATAGCCAAAAACAAAAGATGTGCCGGCTGTTGTGGAT
>VMSQ01000251.1 GCA_013792055.1 Desulfobacteraceae bacterium | reverse complement strand
CTTTCGCATGTTTTTCTGCAAAAGAACCATAAAACCAGGTTTAGGGCAAATTCAAATCGATCCCTTTTAATTTTGTCAATATGTCATATAGTTTCAAACACTTAATTGATACTCTGAAAGTTTAAACCGGACAGTAGTGATCCCGTATATCCCATCAGCCTGAGCTGTGGTCATGGTATTTTGAGCGCGGCCTTTGGTGTAAATCTCTTCAGCATTGATAAAGAGAACCGGCGCTTTCTTTCGCATTGTTTTACGAAGGATAAGAATACAGGCGGGTATACCTGTGCCGTAAAACAGATTGCCCGCAAGCCCGATAATGGTTTCAATTGCGCCGATATCCAAAAGTTTTTTACGGATTTTAGCCTCTGCACCGGACCTGAATAAAACGCCATGCGGCAGCACAACGGCCATCCGTCCGGTAGATTCCTTCATGGAGGTGTGCATATGCATGACCCACGCAAAGTCACCATTTTTTTTAGGGGCCAATCCAAAGGTATGACGATTAAACGGGTCAGAACTCCACTTGTCATGTCCCCATTCTTTTAAACTAAATGGTGGATTTGCTATCACGCAATCGAATTGTTCAAGATGATCAAGTGTTAAAAATTTGGGGTCTCGTAATGTGTCGCCGCGCCTGATCTCAAAATCCTCCATGCCGTGGAGGTAAAGATTCATCCGGGCAATAGCCTCGGTGGTAAGGTTTTTTTCCTGACCTTTTAGCGTTAAAAGACGGGGATCACCACCTTGCTCCTTTACATGAAGTACTGTCTCAAGCAGCATACCACCGGTACCACAGGCAGGATCATACACAGTCTCTTTAGGCTGCGGATCAAGAACATTCACCATGAGTCTTACGATTGACCGTGGTGTATAAAATTCACCAGCCTTTTTATTAGCCTTGTCAGCAAAGCGTTTTATCAAGTATTCATATGCTCGGCCCATATCATCATCCCGAACACTTTTTACACCCAGATTGACTTTGTTGAAGTGGTTTAAAAGCTGAAGCAACAGATGATCAGGAAGTCGATCTTTATTTGTCCATTGTGCATCACCAAAAATTCCGTACAGTTGGTCATTTGATTTTTCGATGCAAAGGAAAGCGACTTTCAGTATCTTCCCAACATCCTTGGTCGCAGCAATGACATCTTTCCAATGGCATCCCTTCGGCACTTCAATGCGATGCTGTTCCGGAGCACGAGCCATTTCTTCATCACTATAAAAGGCCAAAGCTTCGTCAAATTCTTCATCATAAACATCGCAGACGCGTTTAAAGAACAGAATCGGAAAAATATAGGTCTTGTAGTCTGAAGCATCAATGGGTCCTGTGATTATATGTGCAGCTTCCCAGAGGTGCCGTTCCAGATCATCAAGGGTTAATTCATTAAATTTTTTATTCATAGTTTTCTATCTGTTAAAATGCAAACCTCTCAAATACTTCCTTTTTATGGGGACGCAATGGAACGGCCTTCACATTTAAAGTTTTAAAATCTTTGCTCGAAAAAAAATGGTTTTCAGTTCTCCCTATGTGTCTTCTAAGACACGGGCAACCGATCCGCCGCAAGGTATACAAATGCCTCTGAGCACCAGCATTCCTTTTTCAACCTTTCCGCTGACGCTACCGAGGCAAGGGGTCTACGTTTGACCCATAAGCAACCTATTTTCTCTTATTTCAATATTTTTTATCTTTATTCTTAAACTTCCATGCCGCCTTGAATCTTGACTAATTAACAACAAGGGTCTAACCCATAGACCCCATTTCCCATTTATGAGCCTTTCTTGTACATTTCTAAGTTATAATCGAAAGACTCAATCAATTTTATGATTTTGTCAGGTATGCTCATATTTAGAATACACTCTTTATGTTATGAATTCCTCATCCGAAAAAGCAACCGTGTGTATCAGCATCGATTTCTGCCACCAGCTCCTCAAGACTTCGGGACGAATCAAGTGGGCCATACTTGTGCCATTTCATATCTGCTCTTTGCCAGAAAAGCCTCCAGTGGTTTTTACTCCTGATGAACTTGAGTTTGGCAAAGGGAGCCCAGGTTTCTTCGGATGGATTATTCCATTGAGGCCTGACTTCAAATATGATTACGTCCTGATTTTGAATCCTATATTCACAGCGCAATTTATCTCTGATATGCTCAGGCGATCTTTTTTGACAAAGCATCCCGACCAGCTTTCTTATCTTGTGTGTCTCTATTTCGGTAAATGCCACTTTCTCTTCCCTTGGTTCATAACACCTTGTTATCATATCACAAGGCACATAACGCTGGTGTCCGTAAATGCCTTTGTATACAGCCATATTATCGAAAATATGCGCTCACATGTGATAGCTGCTATCCAAATTTGTCACTGGATATCAAGCAGATAGATATTTCTCAAGAGCTTCAGTTACTACAGTATTAAGCGTGGTTCCTTTGGCTTTGGCTAATAAAGCTGCTTCGCGATGAAGATCACTTCCGGTTCTAACATTAAAACTACCTTTAAACGGTTTTTCAGGGATTTTTCCTTCTTTGGTGCAAAGATCTAAATAATCATCTACCGCATCTTCAAATGCCTCGCATAAACTGTCAACATCACTGCCTTCATAGCTAACGAGGCTGCGAATAAATTCTATCTTCCCATGAAAAATTCGATCCTCATCGCTATAATGAACTGAACCATAATATCCTTTGTAAGTCATCATATCTTTCATAACATCTCCTCCTTTTTAAGAAGTTCAAGGATATCATCAATAATATACATTTTGATAATGTTATTGGGGTGAGGTTTATGCAAAGTAATGGTAGCAGCCGTAGGATGAATAAAACGTCTTCGGGAGCCGCCTGTCTTACCAGACTTCGCTTGTTTATACCCAAGCGATTTTAAAAGTACCGAAAGCTCATCCCATGTAAAGTCCTTTGGACGTTGCTGCAATTTTAATAATAACTTATCCTTACGACTCATAAATCACCTCTTGAGAAATAATTTATGATATTCAGACAAGAAAGGCAACTGTTTTTAGTCGCAAAACAAAGAAATGGCTAAGAGTATAAACTCGGGATTTACGAAGTCGTCAGGCATTAACCGGTAGTTTTACAATGAACTTAGCACCCTCGCCGTCAGATTTTTCAACCGTTATAGTGCCCCCATGTCTTTGTATAATTTCGTGGCAGATATAAAGCCCAAGACCGGTTCCCTTTCCAACCTCTTTTGTAGTAAAAAAGGGTTTAAAAATGTCCTGCCTTATGGATTCAGGAATGCCCGGTCCGTTATCTCTGCATTCAAAAACAACCTGTTTTGTATCTTTATCAAATCTGGTTGTAAGATTAATTGTTCCTTTCTTGTCTATAACAGACTGTATGGCATTTTGAATAATATTGATTGCAACCTGGCCGAGATTGGCGAAATTCCCCTGTATTTCAGGCAGATCTTCCGCAAAATCTTGCACTATGTTTATATCGAGATGTTTGTATTGGTTATGCAGCACTCTTAAAGCGTCATTTAATACGGAATTTATGTTAACTGCTTCCGAATATGTCTGGGTCTGCCTGGATAGTCCAAGCAGGCTTGATACAATTGACTTTGCTCTTCCCAGCTCCTTGTCCGCAAATTTAAGATCATCTATAAGATTCTCGTCGGGCGGACTATTATTATCCCATTGAGACAGATCTTCAATCGTGGACTGTATCAGGCTTGTAACGCTTGCAAGCGGATTGTTCAGCTCATGAGCGGTTCCTGCTACGAGCTGGCCGATTGCCGCAAGGCTTTCCGACTGTATTAACTGTTCCTGGGTACGTTCTTTTTCATACAGGGCTTGCTTAAGTTCATGTGTTCTTTCTCCAACCTTTTTTTCAAGATTTTTATTCAGGTCATCAATGACCTTGTATGATTGAGCGTTCTCTATTGCCAGGGAAGACTGGCTGGCAAGTGTTTCAAGAAGATCGAGATCTTCTGATGAAAAAAGATCTCCGGAGAGTTTTTCACCAAGAATAATAAAACCGCTTAATGTATTCTCAAAGATCAGAGGAAGGGCTATTTCCGCATACACCATATTCATGTCAGACAACACTCTCTCGATTTCAGGTTCTTTTGTCCGGTCTATTAAATTTTTCTTTATAACCGGCTGGCGGTGTTCTTTCATAAATTTTACCAGAGGAGAACTGTCTGTCATGGATATCGAATGGATTTGATTAAAATATTTTCCCCGGGTAGCAAAATTTATAAAATCAGAGTTTGTCTTGTCGCGTAAAAAAAGAGCACAATTATCAACCAGCATTGCATTGACAACGGTATCCATAAGGCGTTTTGCAATTTCATGGATATCCAGAACCGATGTAATCATAGAACTGACATTTTTTATTGTTTTCTGGTAATCGTATTTGCCTTTAAAAAATATGTTATCAATAAGCTCCTGAACTTTTGTTTTTAGAGGGCCAAAAACCAGGATAATAAATATAACAAAAAGTATGGGAAAATATATTGAATCTGAAAAATCGTACCCCTTAAACAGCCTGTTTGCCACCATAATTATGAGGGCGTATATACATGTAAGTAAAGCGGTAAGCACAGAATAAAGAAGACTCTTTTTGATTAATATCCCCATATCGAGCAGATCGTGTTTAAACAGTCCTATTGCAAAAATCATAAGGGGAATAAAACTAAAATTGCCCGGCGGATATACAGGATAACCAAGGATGGGTAGAACATTAAGTCCGTTCATAAGCCCCATGATTCCAAATCCAGCGAAAATATACTTAAGCTTGTTTTTTTGAATGCTGTTTTTTTCGCTGTGTATTTTATTATATATAAGTATCAGGGCATATATCGTAACGAACACGCTTCCCAGCCCGAAGATAGGATAAAGTATTCCGGCTTTTGCAAAAAAACCGTATGAACACTTATGCATGGACTCAATATAAAGCGAGGTGGGGGTAAAGCACATAAGGATGAATGTAAGGACATAAGAAATCCGGACAAGCCACTTTCGATCCTGAACACCAAGATAAGCATGGAAAAACTGTATATACAGAGGGATAAGATATATTATGAAGAAATGATCTATACGGCTGATCTTCAGCGCTGTTTCAGATGATTTAACATTGAAGGCAAAAAGTATGTCAATATAAAGAAAGGATCCAAGCAGGCAGATCAGTAAAAACAGAATGTTGATCTTTGTCTTTCGACCGCGCAGTGCGGTTAGAGCGGCGAGGCCTAAAAAGCAGATCAAAGTCAGTAATGGGGGAATACTATAATAATTCATGGTCAGATTTTAACAAAAGTATTAGCCGAAGGCAAGGGCGGAATTGTGAGGTTTAGTAGATGAAGACTGATGTTGCAAGATGATGGGGAATGGTGTATTTGATAAACGTGTTCTTATTATCAGAAATTTACAAACTCGTAACACTTTAGCTTTTTAAAGATATATTCGCTTCAGGGAAATAATGGCTTCTACGCAGCAATCAATAGAAAAAATAAGCATTAACCAAAAAATTGGATTATTAGTTCCTTATGTAAAAAAGCGAATAATGGCACAGGTTCAATCCGTAGCGCTTATAGTCATTTATTTAATTTGTTTTCAAACTATTGTTTTAAATATTGCTATCAGTGAAGCTGCGATCGTTGCAACAGGAATTTCTGTGGTAGTTCTTGGCCTGGCCTTTTTTATGGAAGGGCTCTTTTTAGGTTTAATGCCTTTAGGCGAGGTTATTGGGATTAAACTGCCACAAAAAACCAAGCTGCCCATTATATTAACCTTTGCTTTTATTTTGGGCATAGGTGCAACTTTTGCCGAACCCGCTATCGGCATATTAAAAGCTGCCGGCGCATATGTAAAGGCCTGGGATGCGCCCTTACTTTTTCTGATTTTAAATAAATATTCCAATTATCTTGTGTATTCAGTAAGCGTGGGTGTTGGCATCGCTGTGTTGTTCGGTATGCTCAGATTTTTATATGGCTGGTCATTAAAGCCTTTTATTTATATTTTGGTTGGCATACTTTCAGCTTTTTCTTTTTGGTCGCTTTTTCAGCCCAATATGAAATTCTTAACAGGCCTGGCGTGGGACTGCGGGGCTGTCACCACTGGACCTGTAACAGTTCCCCTTGTCCTGGCACTGGGCATCGGTATCTGTAGAATTGCAAGCGGCGGAACTTCGGAATCTTCGGGTTTAGGCGTAGTAACGCTTGCATCGTTATTTCCGATTTTAGCAGTACTGTCTTTAGGCGCTTTTTATCTCAACATAGTCCCTCATCCTACAGAAGAGGCCAAATTTTTTGCCAGAGAAAATCGATCTAAGACATTGAATTTGTTTAATGACAAAAATGAGATGATTGGATATGCCTTGCAAAACGCCCAAGCAAACAGTCAAATTGCTCTTTTTGACGGCAGCCAGGAAAAAATGCTCGAATTTATTGGCAAGCTGAAAAAAGATCCGATTTTAAGAAAATCTGTTTTTGGAAAAGAAGATATTGAACTTTTGAAAAATTGGGCTGTTCAAAAAGGTATAGAATCGCAAAGGCTCGCTATTTTTTGCGAGCCCAATGCCCTTAAAGAGGCATTAAAAAACTATTCTGGTGTTAAAAATATAAAAACCAGTCCGGTTGATGTTTTGTTGCGTAATGGCAAAGCCGCTGTTCAAGCGATCATACCGCTTACCATATTCTTTTTTCTGGTCTTATTTTTAGTTTTACGTGACAAGCTTCCAAGACCAGATGAAATTATACTGGGAATTATTCTGGCTGTTGTTGGCATGTGCCTGTTTAATGTTGGAATTGAACTCGGATTATCAAAACTCGGCAATAGCGTGGGCAGTAATATCCCTTCTTCATTTACAAAGATTTCTTTAATTAATGAAAGGCAGACCATTATCAATTTTAATGAGGATATTGTCCAGTCCGCCATAAAGCCGAATGGCGAAAAAGAAAAATTTTTCCATGCTAATATTAAAAATGAGTATGTGCCTATTCCCTTTGTTCAGAGCGCTTACGATGCTTCAAACAAGCAATACATCTATACGCCTACAAAAGGACCGTTATTTGGAGAGGAGAAGGGAATATTGGGTTTTTTGGTGGTATTATTATTTGCTTTTATCATGGGTTATGGTGCGACTTTAGCTGAACCCGCATTAAATGCGCTGGGCTTAAAAGTAGAGGAATTAACCGTAGGAACATTTGAAAAATCGCTTTTAATACGGACTGTGGCTTCCGGCGTGGGCATTGGTATGCTTCTCGGTGTGGTAAAAATTATCTGGAATGTGCCTTTGGTATATCTGTTAATTCCGCCATACCTTCTACTCCTGATTATTACAAAAATATCTACTGAGGAATTTGTGAATATAGCATGGGATAGTGCAGGAGTTACAACAGGACCGATCACTGTACCTTTAGTGCTTGCCGTTGGATTGGGGATTGGCAAACAGGTGAATGTGGTAGAGGGTTTTGGTATATTATCCCTGGCATCGGTTTGCCCGATACTGGCAGTGTTGACGGTTGGGCTTTACGTAAACAAGAAAAGAAAGGCTATGCAACAGGAAAGCGCTTAAAGGATAATTCATTTAATGGATATTGATAAAAAGGCCATTGAGATTACGATTTTTACCAATAAGGAAATAGCATCAGCCCTCCTTGAAGATCTGGAATCCATAGGCATGGAATATAGCAATTCGATAGCAGGGCGAAGGATCCTGTTGCAGGAGAGGAAGGGCCTGTTTAAAATGCTTGGAACCGGTAAATCCCTTATGTATGATCCCATCACCATCATTACATTTTTAGTCTCCTCGGAAATAGAGCAGACCATTATAAGTTTTATAATTAAAAAAGGCCGGTTAAATATACCTGGAAGAGGTACGGTTTTCAGCAAAGAGGTTACATTGATTAAGGCACATGAACTATGCCAGGAAAATAAAATCCCGAATATCGAAATTGAAAATAGAAAATTATTAAGCGATTTGGCCGGCATCTGCTGCATTGCACATAGTGGAGAAGGCGACATTTTGGGGAGGGTTGGATTGGAAACGGGTAGCGGAGTTCCGGCAATTACTTTAGGTATTGGAACTGGTTTCAGAGATAAGATCGGGCTCTGGAGAGTCGCTATTCCTGCCGAAAAAGAAATTGTGAATTTGGTGACTACGTCTCATAATGTAGAAAAAGTGATGGAAATGATGATAGATATTGGGGCGTTAGATCAGCCGGGAAAGGGTTTTATTTATCTTTATCCCATAAAAATGGGATCGGTCAATATGAAAGCTTATGTGGGATTGAGCCGCCAGGCAGCAAGCATTGAACAGATGGTTACAGTAATCGATGAAATAAAGGGAGACACTAGATGGCGTCGGCGTGAATTCTCTAAATATCCAGCAGCCGGTAAAAAAATAAAATATTTAAAGGATCTTGTGAATTTTACCCTGATTTGTGATGAAGGACGCGCCACGGATTTAATAAAGGCGGCCATGGATGCCGGCGCTGGAGGGGCAACAATAAGCAAATTAAAATACCGCAGTACAAAGAAATCAGAATCCAGTAAAATATCTCCGGCTCGTGAGATCAGCGAGATGATTATCTCGGAAAAACAGATCGAAAGAGTTGTGAAAGCGCTTGAGGAAAGCGGCGCGCTGGATGAAAATACCCACGGGCAGATGTTCTACAGCCCGATTCCTAAGGCTTATACTTATATGAAAAAAGTTTAAGGCGAGAATGGCTGAATGAAATGTTTTGTCAACCATCCCCTCATCACCTGTCCCCCAACTGCCCACCAACTGCCCAACTGCCATATTTCGTCCACGCAGTGCGGTTAGAGTGGCAAGCCCTAAAAAGCAAATTAACGTCAGTAATGGGGGAATGCTATAATAATTCATAGTCAGGTTTTAAGCATTTCACGTGCATGATCAAGAGTTGTCTTTGTAATTTCCATACCGCCTAACATTCTGGCAATTTCTTTTACGCGATCTTTTTCGTTTAGAGGGTTGATCGAAGTTGTAGTTCTGCCTTGCGACACTTTTTTTGTTATACTAAAATGATTATCGCCGAATTTAGCTATCTGTGGCAGATGTGTAATGCAGATTATTTGATGATAGCGGGCGAGATTTGAAAGTTTTCTGCCGACAGCTTCGGCCACACTTCCTCCGATTCCGGCATCCACTTCATCAAAGACGAGAGTTTCTACCGAGCCTTTCTCGGCCAATATAGCCTTTAGGGCCAGCACAACCCTTGAAAGTTCACCTCCAGAGGCTATGTTTGCCATAGGTTTAAGGTCTTCTCCCACATTAGGAGCCATCAAAAAAGTTGCATTGTCAATTCCCGTTTCAGTTATTGTATTTCCGTTGACAACAAGGTTGGGATCTGACTTGTCGCTTGCCGGAATTGTTTGTAAAGATATCTTAAATTTGGTCCCGGACATTCGAAGTGAGACAAGCTCCTCTTCAACTTTTTTTGCAAGTAATTTTGCGGTTTGCGATCTTTTAGATGAAAGATCTAACGCTGACTTTGATAATTTCCCATGCAATTCTGAAAGCTTTGTTTCAGTATCATTTATTTGGTCGGATATGTTTTCAATTCCAGAGAGTTCGAGGTCTATATTTTTAAGATGTTCAATTACTGCTTCAAGGGTTCCACCATATTTGCGCTTAAATCTTGTTAGGATATCCAGGCGTGATTCCACTTCTTCCAAGTGTTTATCATCCAATGTGATAATTTTTAGGTAAGTTCTAAGCTCCTCAGCTATATCCTCTATTCGAAAACAAGCCTCGTTCAGGTCTTTTGCTTTTGATGACAGGTCGGGATCTATTTCACTTGCCCTGTCAAGATTCTTTTTCACCTCTACAAGCCTTTCAACTATAGCTCCGTTTGCACTGTAAAGCTCTTCAATGCTGCTGTAAACCGCCCTGTAAAGCTCTTCCCCATTTTTTAATCTTATTCTTTCCTGTTCAAGGGAGGCATCTTCTCCAGGTTTTATAGAAGCGTCCAAAATTTCTTTTTTTTGAAATTCCAGCAAATTAATATGTTCTGCCTGCCTGTCTTTTATATTATTAAGTTTGCGAAGTTTTTGAATCAATGGAACAATTTCATTAAAGAGGCTGTAAATTCGGGCACGTATAGGTGTTAGACCGCCGAACTGATCAATAATCATAAGTTGAAGATCTTCTTTTAGAAGACCCTGATGGGCATGCTGCCCGGATATGCTTGCCAGATTTTCAGTTGCCTGGCTCAGCATCTGGATGGTTGCAAGATGTCCGTTTATGTAAATTCTGTGCCGGTCTCCGCTGGAAATAATTCTTCTTATCAATAATTCTTCAGATGCTTTGTAACCTTGTTCATCAAGGATTTTAAAAGCTTTGCTTTCCGGAGTTATTTTAAACAGTGCCTCGAGTTCAGCAGTTTCAGCGCCGGTTCTAATGAGTTTTGTTGATGCTCTGCTTCCCAATAAGAAATTCACGGCATTTATTATAATAGACTTTCCAGCACCGGTTTCACCACTTAATATGGTTAGACCGTCTGAAAAGCGTATATGAAGATTTTCAATTATTGTAAAATTTTTAATGGAAAGTTCTTTAAGCATACAAATGCATTCAAAAAGAATTGTTATAATTGCAGGGCCTGTCTTTCTAAGCCATCTTTCACAACCTATTATAGCGTTTCATTAAAAAGTTGTCATTGCGAGCGTTAGCGAAGCAATCCCGTGGTGTAGTTTGTAGGCCTTGTTGAGATTGCTTTGTCGCTTCGCTCCTCGCAATGACAGTGTAAAGGTTTTCATGAAACGCAATACTAAACACGACCGCCGCTCCAACGTAATTTAGTCTTTAAAACATCAAAATAGGGTCTGTCCTCCATGGTTATCATATTGATAGGATGGGGGCTTTTTTTTACAATAATAGTATCTTTCTCATTTATTTCGAGACTCGTCTGGCCGTCAAAAGTAAGCGTAACATCTGATGACTTTTCTTCAAGCATGATTTTTATGGATACTGATTCAGGAA
The DNA here is from genome assembly GCA_013792055.1 of Desulfobacteraceae bacterium. GTDB lineage: Bacteria > Desulfobacterota > Desulfobacteria > Desulfobacterales > ETH-SRB1 > B13-G4. The sequence goes on along the minus strand of VMSQ01000251.1, from coordinate 19,120 downwards.
CTATTAAAGGTCGTATTGTTAGAGTAAAGGGGCAAATAGGTGTCATTATTATTCCTTTTACATCCGGATGTATAATAGGCCCTCCGGCAGCAAGCGAATAGGCTGTAGAACCGGTTGGGGTTGCCACGATAAGACCGTCGGCGCTATAAGTAGTCAAATAGTTATCATCTATATATGTTTTTATATGTGCCAGCCTGGCAAAAGCCCCCCTGTTAATAACCATATCGTTCAGGACAGTTTCGCGGGCGATTTCCTTTCCTTCTCTAAACACCTTTACAAGAAGGCGCATCCTGGGCTTTGTGGTAAAATCTTCATTCAAAATGGATTCAGCCGCAGCAAACAGGCTTTCTTCTGTGATTTCCGCGAGGAAACCTACTTCGCCAAACTTTACGCCGAGGATGGGGATATCCTGCTCTCCTATCCAGCAGACAGCGTTTAAAAAAGTTCCATCACCACCCAATACGAAGATGCAGGAAAGATCCGGCGGCGCAGAAGATTCGCCTGGGATCGAAAATTTTCGAGGAGGAGAAGTTTCTTTCCTTACAACATCCATGCCTTTTGACCGCAGCCAGTTTTCAAGTTCATCGGCCTTTTTTCCGGCCTTTATATCTGCCTTTATAACTATTCCTATTCTTTTCAAAATAAGTGTTAACTCCTTAACGTTTCGGAATTTCTACAACCTGTTGAAATTCCTTAAACTTTAGTCGAGTAGTTAAATAGTCGAGTCGTCGAGTTGTAATGGGCATTGAACCACTCAACTAATCAACCACTTGACCACTCGACAATTGTGAGCGAAGAGAGCTAAGTATTTTTGGTGCGAAACCTGAGTATTTTATTATAAACATATTGATGAAACGGCAAGAAATTTTTAAATGAACTTATAAATTGTTTTATCTTGACTCAATACGGTCAGGTTATTATAAAAAATTTGGTTTTTTATCGGCCTGTGTTTTATATTAACCTATCAAAATAATACCCGGACTTTGTCATGCCGGACTTGATCCGGCATCCAGCGTATTTTCCTGGATTCCGGCTTTCGCCGGAATGACGGCTTTGGGTATTTAATTGCCGTAGTAATAATTAACTCAAGCTTCGGGGAATTTAACCCAATAACTCACGGTAATCTGTGTAACCTGCCCGCTTGTGCCTCGCAGTGGCAGGCGGGTCTGTGTAATCTGTGGATTAAAAATTAATTGAAGGGCAAATTATTATGAAGTGTAGTTTTGGGAAACAGCTTATTTCCTTAGCTGTAGTTATTTTGTGCGGATTATTTCTTGTCTCATGTGGTGAACCTGAAAGTACTTCTGATTCTTCTAAAAAATCAGATGAAACGATCAAGCTTGGTGTTGCGGGAGCGCACAGCGGAGACCTGGCATCTTACGGTGTTCCTTCTGTAAGAGCGGCAGAGCTGGTGGTTCGGGATATTAATGCAAAGGGCGGCATTCTCGGGAGAAAGGTTGAGTTGTTGATTGAAGACGATGTCTGTAAACCGGAAATAGCCACCAATACAGCTACCAAGCTGGTTACGGAAGGTGTCGACATTGTTTTAGGTCACATATGCAGCGGCGCTACAAAGGCGGCCCTTGGTATTTATAAGGACTCGAAGATTATTATTATGTCTCCCTCCTGTACCAATCCTGCACTTACACAGAGCGGTGACTATCCTAATTTTTTTCGTACAATTGCTTCCGATGATATACAGGCAAGCCTTGAAGTTGATTTTGCAATAAATGTTTTAAAGGTTAAAAACATTGCTGTTCTCCACGACAAGGGCGACTATGGAAAGGGTCTTGCTGAATTTGTGAAAAAATATTTGGAAGCTTTGGATAAAGCGGAATTGGTATTGTACGAAGGCGTTACTCCAGGCGCTGTTGACTATTCTGCTGTTGTTCAGAAAATAAAGCATTCTGGGGCTGAGGCTGTTATCTTTGGCGGATATCATCCTGAAGCATCAAAAATAATCAGCCAGATGCGGAAAAAAGGCATGAAAACCGTATTTATTTCAGACGATGGCGTTAAGGATGATACGTTTATAAAAGTTGCAGGAGAATATGCCGAGGGCGTATATGCCACAGGGCCGATTGATACCTCGAATAACCCAATGGCAGTTGCTGCTATTGAGGCTCACAAAAATACTTATGGATCAGAACCGGGCGCTTTTTTTCTTAACGCTTATTCGGCTTGTCTATGTTTGCTGAATGCGATTCAAAAGGCAGGTTCTACAGATTACGAAGCTGTCTCAAAAGCACTTAGAACCGAATATGTGGATACACCACTTGGAAAAATTAGTTTTGACGAGCATGGCGATGCGATCGGGGTAGGTTTTTGCATGTATCAGGTACAAAATGGAGTTTATGTTGAAGCGCAGAGATCGTCAAATAGTTGAGTCGTCAAGTTGTCGAGTGGGTGGGAACAATTGCATACAATTCAGCATGTTAGAATTCAAATGAGTAACTTTTCAATAAGTCCGGGCAATAGCTCCTGGATTCCCGCTTTCGCGGGAATGACGAAATGACGATTGGGTGTAAGTGTCTGTCATTCCAGCGAAGGCGGGAATCCAGAAAATAATCGCAAAATATGATTTACCCGAACTTTTTGAGAAGTTACTCGAATGAATACTGTCTGTCCAATTTTCAAGCAAAATCAATATATTATCATGATACCAACTACTCGACCACTTGACCACTCGACCATTTAACGAGGTCTGAAATGGAATATTTTTTTGAGCTTATTCTGGGAGGTCTGACTCGAGGGAGTATATATGCCCTTATTGCCCTTGGCTATACCATGGTATACGGCATTGTTGAGTTGATCAATTTTGCCCATGGTGAAATTTATATGATAGGGGCGTTTACAGCCCTTATTTTTACAAGTGTTCTGACATTACTGGGTTTTAACGAGATTGCAGTAATTGTGCTGGCATCTCTATTGGCGGTGATATATTCTTCGGCTTATGGCTACACAGTTGAAAAGATAGCCTACAAGCCTCTTCGCAATGCTCCGCGACTTTCACCTCTTATCAGTGCCATTGGAATGTCAATTTTTCTTCAAAATTATGTATTATTGGCACAAACATCTGATTTTCTACCCTTCCCCAACCTTATTCCTGAATTTGAATTTATTAAGCCATACAGGCATATTATTGGTTCGCCGGAGATAATCATTCTTCTTACCACTTCGATCGCTATGGTTTTGCTGACTTTTCTAATCAAGTTTACCAGGATAGGAAAGGCTATGCGCGCAACAGCCCAGGACAGAAATATGGCCATGCTTGTTGGGGTAAATGTTAATCGAGTAATTTCTATAACATTTATAATTGGTTCTGCTTTAGCCGCACTGGGCGGAGTTCTGATTGCTTCGCATGTTGGTCAGATAAATTTTTATATTGGTTTTATCGCGGGGATTAAAGCATTTACTGCTGCCGTACTTGGCGGAATAGGCAGTATCCCCGGCGCTGTTTTAGGTGCGCTTGTTCTCGGGCTGACAGAAAGTTTTGCAACAGGTTACGTTTCCAGCGATTATGAAGATGTTTTTGCTTTTGGATTACTTGTGCTGATTCTCATATTCAGACCTGCGGGCATTCTTGGGCGGGCTGCAGCGCAAAAAGTATAAGTTAGAGGTTGTTTCAAAACGCCCCCTTTTGCCTAATCTCTGTGTCAGGCAAAAATTATAATCCTCGAAATACTTCAAGTATTCCTGCGGTTATAATTTTCGCCTTCCTTGACCTTAGACAAAATTGAACATTTTGAAACAACCTCTTTATAATAATATTTTGAGAGATAAAACGATTTAGTATGAGCTTCAGGGATGATAAAATTCAGGAAATAAAAAAATCACTTCTTGTTTCTATATGGTTTATGTTTTTGACATTTCCCATAATGGTAATCCGTGTCAATCCTATAGAGAAAGCTGTTGAATGGCGCTGGGAAAACATGCTCGTTGTTGGAATCGGCAGCTTTTTGCTCTCCTTTGTCTGGCGTTATATGCTGAAAAAAAAGGAAGCAGGGGAAAAACGAGCTGAAATTGGGGAATCAGGCAACACTTTTTTGATTCAGAAAATATTGGAAGAACCCAGATTTTGTATTCCTTTGCTGATAACCTTAACTATCATCGCGGTTGCTTTTCCTTTTATTTTTTCCATGTATCAGACCAATATAATGACTACAGCTTTAATGTATGTTGTTCTTGGCCTGGGCCTTAACATTGTGGTGGGTCTTGCTGGACTGCTTGATCTTGGATATGTTGCTTTTTATGCCGTAGGAGCTTATTGTTATGCATTGCTGAATCACCATTTTGGCCTTGGTTTCTGGTCGGTACTTCCGATAGGAGCTGTATTAGGCTTTATTTTTGGCATACTCCTTGGTTTCCCCGTGCTTCGTTTGAGAGGCGACTACCTTGCCATCGTCACCCTTGGATTTGGAGAAATAATAAGACTTGTATTGGAAAACTGGAATGAATTTTCTTTTGGCCCAAGCGGCATTGCCAATATTGACAGACCGGCTTTTTGGGACTTCCAATTTTCGCTTCAGAATGCAACCATATATCTTTATTTTCTTATGATCGGACTGACGTTATTTACGATTTTTGTGGTCAACAGATTGCAGAATTCACGAATAGGCAGAGCCTGGATAGCTTTGAGGGAGGACGAAACAGCATGCCAGGCTATGGGGATTGACAAAACCAGGACAAAACTGACAGCCTTTGCGCTTGGTGCAACATGGGCTGGAATGGTTGGTGTAATATTTGCCGCCAAAACTACTTTCATTAATCCCGCAAGTTTTACCTTCCTTGAATCGGCCATGATACTTTCCATCGTCGTATTGGGAGGCATGGGTTCGATTTTAGGTGTTATTATCGGAGCGTTAATCCTGATCCTTCTGCCTGAATATCTCAGAGTTTTTTCTGACTACAGGATGCTGCTTTTCGGAGCCATAATGGTTATTATGATGGTGTTCCGTCCCCAGGGCATAATTACCAATATACGCCGCAGGTATAAATTTAATGAATAGCTGAAAAAATTTATAAGATGAATACTATTCTGGAAGTAAAAGATTTAACCATGGATTTTGGCGGCCTGCGGGCTCTGGACCACCTTGATCTGAATGTGGTTGAAGGAGAGATAGCAGCCATTATTGGTCCGAACGGGGCAGGCAAAACCACTTTTTTTAACTGTATCACTGGAATATACAATCCAACTGAAGGAGAAGTTCTAATTTCACCTCCTGGGAAAAAACGTAAGAAAATAAATGGGTTAAAACCAAATCGTGTTACAGAAAACGGTATGGCCCGTACTTTTCAAAACATCCGTCTGTTTCCTGACATGACTGTTCTTGAAAATGTTATGATTGGACGCCACTGCCGTACTTCTTCGGGTATTGTAGGAGCAATTTTAAGAGGGAGGTCAACGAATAAAGAAGAAAAAGAAATAGTTGATTTCAGCTATAATATTTTGAAGAAAACCAGCCTTTCACATCTTGTCAATGAGCTTGCAAAAAACCTTCCCTACGGGGCACAAAGGCGGCTCGAAATAGCAAGGGCTATGGCAACCGAGCCTTTTCTGCTTCTTTTAGATGAACCGGCTGCCGGCATGAATCCCCAGGAAACCAGGGAACTTGACGAACTGATAACCAGAATACGAGACGAGGAAAGTATTTCCATACTGATGATTGAGCATGACATGAAGTTGGTCATGAGTTTGTCCGACAGGATATTTGTTATGGATTATGGAAGGAAGATAGCGCAGGGCAGCCCTTATGATATAATTAATAATCCTGTAGTAATAAAGGCTTACCTTGGAGAAGATATATATGCTTAGGCTAAGGAATGTAAACTCATTCTATGGAAATATTCAGGTGTTAAAGAATATAAATGTTGAGATTTCCAGGGGAGAGATTATAACCCTTATTGGCGCAAACGGGGCAGGAAAAACAACAACTCTCATGACAATTTCGGGAATAGTACCCGCGCGTTCAGGTGAAGTTCTTTTTATGGAAAAACCTATCCATAACATGAGGCCTGACATTATAGTTTCTCTGGGAATCAGCCAGGTTCCAGAAGGAAGAAGAATTTTTCCATATTTAACGGTTTCGGAGAATCTGGATATGGGAGCTTTTTTAAGGACAGACAGCGAAAATATAAAAAAGGATATGGAATATATTTTCGAGCTTTTTCCCATACTTGGTCAAAGGAGGAATCAGCCCGGCAAAACATTAAGCGGGGGTGAACAGCAGATGCTTGCCATTTCAAGAGCAATAATGGCGAGGCCAAAGCTTTTGTTGCTTGATGAACCATCTTTGGGACTGGCCCCTCTTATAGTAAAGCAACTATTTGAGATCATAAAGAAAATAAATATCGAAAATCAAACCACTATTTTTCTTGTGGAGCAGAATGCAAATCTGGCGCTGAAGGTTGCTCACAGGGGCTATGTTATGGAAAACGGACGTATAACTCTTTCAGATTCCGCAGAAAATCTTTTTTCGAATGAAAATGTTAAGAAAGCATATCTGGGGTTGTAGTTTTTCCGGGAATCGTGAGGGGGAATTTGTCCTTGACTTGGGGTCCACTTCAAAAGGAAACAGGAAAACAGGTATTCACGTTCTGCATGAACAGCCTCCTTTTCCACCACGTCTAATTGTAGTCATTGAAAGTTAATAGAACATGAAGACAACTATAGAGCAACTAAATTCGTTTATTAGATCGGCTGAGGGTGAAAACCTGGAATTCAAACAAGCTAAGATGCAGTTCGATTCTGAAAAGTTAACACGCTATTGTGTTGCTCTTGCCAATGAGGGCGGCGGCAAACTTATTTTGGGGGTCACAGATTACCCGCCGAGGCGCGTTGTGGGAACAAGCGCTTTTACGAATATCGATAAAACCAAGTCACAGCTTTTGGACCGTTTGCATCTTCGGATTGATATGGAAGAGGTTTGGCATTCGGATGGGCGGGTAGTCGTTGTTCACGTTCCTTCGAGGCGGATTGGCAGACCTATTGAGTATCGCGGCGCTTACTGGATGCGTAGCGGAGAGGCACTGGTGCCTATGACTCCAGACAAACTCCACCAGATTTTTGCTGAAGCAGAGTCGGATTTTTCAGCACAGATTTGTGACAAAGCCAACTTTGATGACCTTGATGCACATGCCATCGAGATTTTCAGAAAAAAATGGGTTAGCAGAACGGGCAATAACCATATAGAAAAGCTGTCCGCCAAACAACTACTTGAAGATGCCGAACTTATTATTGACAGCTCTATAACTTATGCGGCTCTAATCCTTTTCGGAACCCGAAAGGCTCTTGGCAGGCATATTGCCCAAGCCGAGGTCATTTTTGAATACCGATCAACCGAAACCTCTCTCCCATTCCAGCAGCGCAAAGAATACCGGGAGGGCTTTTTCCTTTACTATGATGATCTTTGGAACACCATCAACCTGCGTAATGACCTCTATCAATACCAGGACGGCCTTTTTATGATATCGATCCCTTCATTCAACGAGGCCGTTATCCGTGAGGCCATACTTAACGCTGTCAGTCATCGGGATTACCGTTTTGCCGGTTCGGTCTTCATAAAGCAGTACCCATTAAAAATCGAATTTATCAGCCCTGGAGGGTTTCCTCCGGGAATTACACAGGAAAACATATTGTGGAAACAGTATCCTCGCAACAGGCGTATTGCAGAAGCTTTTGCAAAATGCGGCCTGGTGGAACGGTCTGGTCAGGGCGCCAACCGAATGTTCGAACAATGTGCACGGGAGAGCAAAATTCCTCCGGATTTTTCTTGGACGGATGATTACCAAGTGTTTCTCACGTTAAACGGTAAGGTGCAAGATCCCCATTTCTTACGCTTTTTAGAAAAAATAGGACGTGAGCGGCAGGTATCGTTTGATTCGACCGATTTTATTATTCTGGATTTAATCAATAGGGAGCAAAAGCTGCCCCAATGGGCTAAAGATCGAGCCCTCGCTTTGGTTAAATCCAGCGCTATTGAGCGTGTTGCGCGCAAATATATTCTTTCCAGAAAATTTTATGAATTCACAGATAAAAAAGGCGTGTACACCCGGAAACGCGGGTTGGACCGCGAAACCAACAAGCAGCTATTGCTGAAACACATTCGTGCTAATGAGAAAGCAGGGAGCCGTTTTCGCGAATTAAGAGAAGTATTACCCTCCCTGACCAGAGATCAAGTGCAGAAATTGCTCGCTGAAATGAAGATACAGAAAATGATCATTGTCGTCGGAAAAACCAGTGCAGCCAGCTGGTATCCTCCTGGTTCTGGAAAAAGAAAGAATGTCTGACAAAGCTTCCCGAAAAGACTGTAGAGAAGATCTATCTTGAATTGCGTCAAAATGAAATTATTAGCGCAAGTTTAGCGCAAGTTTAGCGCAAGTTAATTTTTTAAGTATCTATATATAAAAGAATTATACTACATTCATCAATTAAGCTGTATGTAATTTTAATGCAATTAAGACGCAAGCGTCCAGAGCAGGTGGTCTCTGCTCTTGACTCGTGTTAGTGTGAAATTCGAATTGATATTGAGATCAAGGCGTTATAATGGAGGTAACAGTTCAACGTTCACGGTGAACTGTTATTAATGGAGAAGAACCTCATGCGAGCTATGGTTTTAAGCGAGCCCAATCATTCTCTTAGTCAATTAGATATCGCCATTCCTGAACCCGGTCCTGAGCAGGTATTAATTCGTGTAAATGCATGTGGTGTATGCAGAACTGACCTGCACATTAAAGATGGCGAGCTAAACAGACCTAAACTTCCCCTTGTTATGGGTCATGAAATCATCGGAACGGTGGTTAAAAAAGGATTAAAAGTAGAAAGATTTTCCATTGGCGGCAGGATCAGGGGCGCCGCAGTTCTTGTAGTTGATTAAGGAAAAATATCCTATGAAAATAAAAATATTGCGAATATTTGTTTTGTTTTTATTTGTTTTTTCCGCTGTTCAGTTGCAGGCTTCTGACTGCTTTGGAGAAAAAATTCCAGTAATTGCCAGCATTTTTCCAGTTGCAGACATGGTAAAGCAGGTTGGAGGCATGTATGTTGATGTGACTATTGTTATTCCTTCCGGCGCAAGTCCTCACACATATGAACCAAAACCAAGTCTGTTAAAAAAGATTTCCGATGCACGTATTTTTTTTATTATTGGAGCCGGTCTTGAATTATGGGCGGGAAAATTTGTCAGATTATCAAAAAACCAGATATATACGGTGAAATTGTCCGAAGGAGTTTCTCTGATAAGGTTGTCAGAACATATTCATGATGAATTTGAGCACCATCGTGGTGAGGCAGATATTTCAGATACAGAGTCGGGCTTTGCTAACCCTCATATATGGCTTGATCCTGAAATCGCAAAATTGATGGTTAATAAAATTATTTTTGCGCTTTGTAAGATTGATAACAAAAATATGAAATACTATGAGAGGCGGGGATCAGCGTATTTAGATAAATTGAATGAACTCCATGTCTTGATAACTTCGACAGTTGAGAAATTTAAAACCAGAAAATATATTTCCTTTCACCCTGCATGGGATTACTTTGCAAGGAGATATGGACTTGAATCTGTCGGCGTGATTGAAGCGGCTCCCGGAAGACATCCTACGCCAAGAAGTATACAGAATATTATTTCTCTTATAAAACAGCACAATATTCGGGCTGTTTTTGCTGAACCCCAGTTGAATCCAAAGGTTGCAGAAGTAATTGCCAGGGAGGCAAATGTTAAAGTGCTTCTTCTTGATCCAATGGGAGGCCAGGATATAAAAGGCCGCGACACCTATTTTGACCTTATGAAATATAACCTTAATGTCTTGCAGGAGGCAATGCTTTGATAAACCATGAAACAGAGGTTGAAAATAAAAAGGCTGTTTTTGTGGACCTTCAAGATGTCTGGGTCAGCTATTACAAGAAATGGGTACTGAAGTCTATATACTTGAAGTGCTATCAGGGTGAGATTTTTGGCATAGTAGGACCCAATGGTGGTGGCAAGTCAACTCTGCTAAAAGTAATTTTAGGACTTGTTCGTCCTCAAAAAGGTGTAGTGAATTTATTTGGGCATAAGCCTGACAAACATAACAGACTTGAAGTTGGATATCTGCCCCAGATTTCTAAAGCTGACAGATCTTTTCCTGTCACTGTTCTGGATGTAGTCCTAATGGGATTATATAACAGGCTTGGTTTTTTTAAACGACCTGGAAACAGAAGCAGGGAAGTTGCGATGGAGATGCTATCCGAGATAAATATGGCTGACCATGCAGGAAAGCCTTTTGGAAATCTATCCGGAGGCCAGCAGCAGAGAGTTCATATTGCCAGAGCCTTGGCATCAAAGCCTAAACTATTGGTACTGGACGAGCCTTCAACAGGAGTGGACAGTGTTGCTCAGGAGGATTTTTACGAGTTGCTGGTCAAATTTAGAGATGAAATGAATATATCAGTAATAATGGTTTCTCATGATATAGGAGTTATTACTGCCCATGCAGATCGCATCGCATGTTTGAATTTGCAGATTCACTATCATGGCGAACCGGATCCCTGTTTTGAACCTGAAATAATGCAAAAGCTTTATGGTAAAGATCTGAATGTTATGGTTCACGATTCTAAATGTGTAACGTGTTTTAAGAAACATGAACATAATGATTGAAATTTTTAACCTCGAATTTATGCGGAACGCCTTTATGGCGGGTATAATACTGAGCCCGGTTCTTGCCGTGGTGTCATTTTTTGTCGTACTCCGCCGTTTATCATTCGTGGGAGTTGGTGTGGCTCATTCGGCATTCGGCGGCATTGCTTTAGGGTTTCTTCTGGGCATATCCCCCACCCTTACAGCCATTGCCTTTGCAATAGCTGTTTCCAATGCAATAGGCTACATAAGCAGGCACGGCAGATTAAGTGCCGATACAGCCATTGGAATTTTTTTTGCTTTAGCCATGGCGCTTGGAGTTATTTTTATAGGCATGTCTGATCAATACAATGTAGATCTTTTCGGATATCTTTTCGGTAACATACTTGCAATTACCGGTGAGGATTTAATAACTATTGCGCTGCTGGGAGGGCTTGTCCTTATATCCATTTTTTTGCTTTTCAAAGAATTACTGTTTGTTTCATTTGACAGAGAGGTTGCGCTGGTCAGCGGAATACCCGTAGCTTTTCTTGATCATTTTTTTCTTACGATACTTGCTGTGTCAGTTGTAATCAGCATGAAAATTGTAGGGATAATTCTTGTTTCAGCTCTTCTTGTGATACCTGGAGCAGCGGCTTCGCAAATAACTGATCGCTATATTCCAATGATTGCAACCGCTATTGCAATAGCTTTGATATCTACAGTAGGAGGATTAATGTTTTCATATTATGCAGACCTTGCATCAGGCGCAACCATTGTAACATTATCATCCATTATATTTTTTATATTATTTATAGTCGGCAAGTTTCGAAAATAGGAATTAAGGGCTAATTTCTTGACAATACATCTGCCAAAAGATATATAAAAAAAATCTTTAAATAGTATGACCTTCGGAGAGGAGTGATGTTACCTTAAAATTATAGTATATTGTATTTTGGGCAAACCTTTAATTTATGCTGACGAATCTGGTCCGAAGATTTTGGTCTGGATTTATAAAGATTAACAAGTTTTAAAGGAGGGGTTAAATGAATCGTTTTATTAAACTAATTATTGCTGCAAGTTGTATTTTTTCATTGATAGTTTTTCCTGTTGCGTGTGGTGGGGACGACGCAGCGGAACAGAAAGCTCCTGTTAAAAAGGCAGAGGCAACGCCAGCGGTAAAACATGAGGCGGCAACGCCTGTGGCACAGGAAAACGCAAAACCAAGCCCTGACAAAGCCATTGAAATGCTCAAGGCAGGTAACGCCAGATTTGTTGATGGAATACCTACTCATCCTCACATCAATCGTGCGCGTCTCATTCAGGCTGGAAAAGAAAATCAGGGAGATCATGCTTATGCTACGGTTATTACCTGCTCAGACTCACGTGTGCCTGTTGAGCTGGTATTTGATGCAGGCGTAATGGATATTTTTGTTATCAGAGTTGCAGGCAATGTCTGCGATACGGACGAGGTCGGATCAATTGAATATGGTTTAGCACATGTTAATACTCCGGTTTTAGTTGTTCTTGGCCATACCCAGTGCGGAGCTGTTACTGCCGTTACTCATGCCGTCCTTGGGACAGGACACGCTCTGGAAAGAAATATTCCGCCTCTTGTTGACAACATTCAGCCCGCAGTGAAACTTGCCATGTCTAAACATGCTGATGTAAAAGGGGATGCAATTGTTCCATATGCTATTGAAGAAAATGTGTGGAGGGGAATTGAAGACCTCTTCATGGCAAGCCCTGCAAGCAGGGAGATTGTAAAGAGCGGAAAAGCAAAAGTGGTTGGTGCTATATATGATGTGGGCACAGGTATTATTAATTGGCTGCCGGAAAGCAAAACAACGGATATCCTTAACACGGTTGAGGCAAATCCTGATCGAGCTATGAACGCTATGGCCGGCGGCGAACATGCTGCTGAAGCATCTGCCGGTGGTCATCATTAAAGACCGCTCAACTTAGGTTAGATAGAGAACAATAAAAAAGGCAGGGTCGGTAATGACCCTGCCTTTTTTATTTGCTATTCACGTAACAGATTGAAACATTTTAATATTTGTGATATACAAATGCAATCTCTAAGAACATTATTGGAATCTTCAATTGCATAGTGGTAAGAGATCAAACATCTGACTTTTTCTTAATGGACAGCATATTTATATTAAATTGTAAACTATACAATAAGATGCACACGTAATGCGCGTTTTTTCCCACTAATCATTGTTCAGCTCGTTAACAGGATTCACGTATAGGGGACTTACACCCCATTAGTTCACGCCCATGCCTGGCGTACCACAAAACGTTCCACCGGACTCTCGCTAACTGCGAGGTTTATAGGTTATGTGTCAGGAAAAAGTCGGGAGTTTGCAGAAAATGAAAAGAAGGCTTAAAAAGATCGACAAAGATAAATTGATAGCAAGCAGTCTATGGTCTAATAAAATCAAACCGGATTGTGTAAACGAGAACGTCTTTCTCACTATTCGGGACAACCGGATCGATATGTATCACAATGGCGGAAAACTTTTTGGCTATGACAGTAGTGGCTTTAAAACACACCTAAAATATGCTTCCGTAATAACAGAAAACGGGAGGGATTATCTGTCTGAATCAGAATTATCAAGTTATAAGTTGGCTTCTAACTTTGAAGAAAATTATCAGAGAATTAAAGAAAACTGTTCCAACTATTCAGAAATAGAAGCTTCTGGTGTTTCAGACTTGTATCACAAACACTCATACTTATCGAACAGTAGTGTTATTGTTTTGGACATTGAAATTTCGTTTGAATCATTAAACGAGGAAAACAAGCAGGATAGGATTGATATTTTACTGCTCAATAAAAACTCTAAAACTCTTCAATTTGTTGAGGCAAAGCACTTCTCAAATAAAGAGATTTGGTCAAGGACAGTTCCTAAAGTGATAGGTCAAATAAAGAGATATGAATCACAATTATCAAAACGAAAATCAGATATCCTTTCAGAATACGCTGAGTATGTGAAAGATATAAACGAAATTTTTGAAATATTGTTGCCTGTGCCAACTGATATTGACGACAAAGTCACTTTGTTAATTTTTGGTTTTGATAACGACCAAAAAAACGGAAGATTGAAAAAACTTATTACAAAAAATCCTAAATATTCAGGAATAAAGAACTACTCTATTGGAAACATTAAGCAGGTGTTAACTGAAAATCTTTGGAAAACAAAGGTTTTGTAATTATGAACTTTAAGATTCACAGAGGCACTAAAGAGATCGGTGGTTCGTGTGTGGAGATTTGGACAGATAACACGCGAATTGTTATCGATATAGGAATGCCATTAGTTGAGAAGGATGGAAGCGAATTCGATTTCACAAAATATCAAAAACTTTCCCCCAATGAATTAATTAACAAAGGAATTTTACCAAACATAGATGGCCTTTACGCAAATGCGAAAAACTTAATTGATGGTGTCTTAATTTCCCACCCGCACATCGATCACTATGGATTCAGCAGTTATCTGCACCCAGAAATGAAATATTATCTGGGGGAAGCTGCTCATAAAATCATTGAGTTGACAAGCATTTTCACCCCTCAGCAAAACAACATCAAAAACGCAACATATTTTGAAAAATCAAAGCCATTCAACATCGGAGATATTACAGTTACACCATTTGGGATGGATCACTCTGCATTCGATGCTTATGCATTTTTGATTGAGACAAACGGGAAGACGCTGTTTTATTCAGGTGATTTCCGTGGTCATGGGAGAAAACAAAGAACTTTTAAATGGTTTACCCACAATGCGCCAAAGAATGTTGATTATCTATTGTTAGAAGGAACCCAAATCGAAAGAAATACTAAAAAAGATACAACAGAAGCTGATATTGAAAATGAACTGGCAAATATATTCTCTGAAAAAGAAAAAATAAATCTAATTTATTCATCAGGACAAAACATAGATAGACTGGTGTCAATTTATCGTGCGTGCAAAAAAACAGGCAAATTGTTTGTAATCGATATTTATATAGCAACTGTATTAAAAGAGCTTTCGAAACATGCAGCAATACCCTTCCCGTCGAAGAACTTTGACGAAGTTAAGGTAATTTTCCCCTATTTTCTTTGTAAACGATTAGCAAGTGAAAATAATGAAAAGCTACTCTATCAGTTTCGCAAATTTAAAATTACAAAAGAGCAAATAAGTTCGAATAAAAGCAACATTGTTTTGCTTGTCAGACCTTCAATGAAATTTGATTTAGAGCATATCCCAAATATTGAGGGCGGTAATTTAATATACTCATTATGGGAGGGCTATTTGCAAAAGGAAAACACGCAAAAGTTTATTGAGTATTTGTCAAATAAACAATTTAAACTCTATAAAGTTCATACGAGCGGGCATGCTGATATTTGGACATTAAATCAAATGGTAAGCGCTATTGGCCCGAAAATAATAGTCCCTATTCATACATTCAGTGGAGATGAATATAAAAGACATTTCAATTGTCCGGTATTGGAAATTAGAGATGGTGAAGAAATTACAATATAGACAATTGCAAACTATACAATAAGGTACACACGTAATGTGCTATTTCGTTCCATGATTGTGTTTATGGTAGAGAAGATTCACGGATAGTCAATGTCATTCGAAGAATTTACATTAGGACAATGATATGTAGCCACCAGAAAAAGAGAATTCCCTGATTGTAGGTGATGCGGAGACGTTGGCCGAAAAGGTGATTATGAAAGATAACTCAGTCCCCAGGTGGTCTCGAAGCTTTCGCAGCGATGCTATGAAAGACGGTATGGCACTTTTTAGCAATCATCTGCACGGGCTAAACCTGCCGGACGAACCTGAAAAACTGCTGGAAGGAACAATTATGGTTGTGAACGCTTGTTGTGCCTATCTCAGCATCGATGGCCGCCCACTAAACGATTTCCTTGCGATGCAAACGTATCGTCCAACGGATGATGCAGACGCCAAATACGTGTTTACTTTCAACGTGTTTGACAAAACATATGCTCGCATCTTGACGCCAATCGATTGCAAGTTTCTTGACTTGGCAGACTTGTTCGGCCATCCATGGAATGAGTTCAGTATTTGCGGGTTTTCCGACTTCCTTGTCTCACGTATTGATGGTAATCCGTTATCTGAGGATGAGATTGAGGACATCGAAAAAGTGATTGCCGACGACTTGCGTTTCGATTATACCGAGGAAGAAGTCGATTTCTGGACCGACCCAGATAAGATTGAAGGTGCACTTTACGTCTATATTTATGATGTAGACCGAGATGATGCTGAAGGCGGCTGAAGCTAATATCCACCTTAAGGCGATTGCCGATACTTTATAGCGAGTCCAAAAGGAGTTACTAATGGCACAAATTATTGCTGGTGACAAATTTTCGATAAAGGAATTTCCGTTTGAAGATGAAGTTCATGATCTTGCAGACTTTATTGTTGCTCATCCTGAGATTTTGGGCGCAGAAGTAACAATATTGGCGCGTGAACTGCAAGTGCCGACAGCGGCAGGGCAAAAAAGGATAGACTTTCTTGCCTTTGACACAGAAAACAATCAGATTGATATTGTCGAACTAAAAAAAGCTTTCGCAGACGAAAAAGTTCTTCTCCAAACCCTGCGTTACTCCAACTGGATTAGGAATAATCCTGATACAGTTCGATATCATGTCAAAAAAGAGGGCGTGAACATTAATCCAGAAGAGATTGACACTGACTCTATTAAGGTTATCATCGTAGCCCCCAAGATTTCTCGTACCTTGGCAGAATTGTGTCAATACATAACCGCTTTCGACTTTGAATTTATAGAACTGCAACGATTCAAAGACGCAAATGACAAAGTATACGCTATTACAGACCGACTTGAGGTCGAAACAATACAGCCCACTCCCCCAACATGGCAGGATACCTATGATCTTTCATGGTATAAACAACACGCTGTTCGCGATCAGCAAATTAGTGATCTCGAAAATGCCATAAGTGCACTTACTGGAATCTGCGATGAAAACGCGTGGGATCTACGGGCAAGATATGTTAAGTGGTCTGTCAGATTTCAGACCACAGGCGGCAGAAATGCCTTTCTTATCCATGTACGGAAGACACAGAGCCACCATTTATCATTTTGTTTAGGCGAAGACTTTGATCTTTCTAAGTTTCCAATACCTGAAAAGCTCAAGAAATCCTTTCATCACAAGAAGGGTAGCAGGTGGTGGAAGACGGATTTGGCAGTCGACGAGCTTAAGTCGATGGTTCCCTTGATGGAAATATCTTATCAAAACGTTATGAAATGACGCCCAATCGGGTAAGGGGGAGCTTCTCTCTTCCTCCCCACAACACCACGGCTTGCGGGTTCGCACCGTAACAAATTGAAACACTTTAATATTTGTGATATGCAAACACAATCTGTATGAAAGTTATTGAATTCTTGCGTTGTTCTCATGGTAAGAAATCACAACTCCGCAATTCAGGCGAAATATTTACTTTAGTTGAACTTAATATACGAATAAGCGGAAACTTTTTCCAGATATATAGCTTTATATCATGGAAATTTTTCCATTTATAAACACTGTTGGGGCCATAGAGGCACAAAAAAACAAATGTCTGAAATAATATACAAATGTGATTGTGGTAAAAATCTACGCTTTCCTTCATTAAAAAAGAAAATCAAAGTAACTTGTCCGGCATGCGGAAATTTTTTCTATTTTGAGAATGGTTGCAAAACACCTGATAACTTTACACTTATTGCAAAAAATATAACTTATTGTTGCGAGGCAATTAAACAAGAGTTTCCAAGTGAAAAAAAACTAACTCGTTGGCTTTGGGGGATGGGCCTTGCTACCCAGCAATATCGACTTGCAGGCCAAATTTCGCTAAAAGATTTGTTGACGGTGATAATGGAAAATGAATCTGATTTTGAAACCATTGTCACCAAATTGATCATTCTTGAACTTGATGCTGATTCTCCACAGATTTCTTTAGAGGAGATAACCGAAATTACTCTATCCAAACGACCTGAGATTATTCGTGCTATAGAGGAAGCAAAAAAAGAATTCTCCAGTACAGATAATGTGTTGGCTCAATATGCTCGTTTGGGTGCAAAGTGTTTTCCTAAATCCGACTTCGATTTCTAACGATATAGAAATTGTGATTAATGATGAGGAAAGAGCAACATGAGGGCAAAGCCGTCATCTAAAATCAGGTATAAAAATAGATGGTTCAGTTATTTTGATTTGCTCGGTTTTTCCAACTTAGTGAGAGAACACAATATTGAATATGTACTGCCAATCTATGAAGAAATATTGAAGGCAATTGCTCAAAAAGCTGGGGCTAAAGAAAAGTACGGAATTTCATATGCATGGTTTTCAGACACTTTCGCTATCTATACGCAACAAATTGAAACACTTTAAAATTTGTGATATGCAAACACTATCTGCATTAGAATCGTCTGAATCTTAAGTTGCGCAGTGGCAAGACATCTATGAAAATAGTCAGAAACTATGTGATAATTGGTTGGGCGGAAAGAGGGAAAGCATGATTCATACTCTTTCTTATGAAATTGTGGATGGACACATAATTGTCATTAGCTCGAACGGCAACCTGCTGATTGACACAGGTGCTCCTTCGAGCTTTGGCAACGATAATACTGTATCATTTGCTGGCAGAAATCATTCCGTGAAGAAAGATTTTATGGGTGTGAGTCCAAAATCTCTGAGCGACCATATCGGAATAAACATCAATGCCCTGATCGGAGCTGATATCTTGAATCAATATGACATAGTTATCTCTCCTTACCAAAGACAACTGTTTGTTTCAGAAGAGGAACAGCATGTCGATGGGGAAGAACTGGAACTCGACGAATTCATGGGCATTCCCATTTTAAAAGCGTCTATGGATAAGGATACGATTCGGATGTTTTTTGATACTGGAGCCAGGTTGTCATATCTCCATCCTAACATAGCCAAAACCTATCCACGAATTGGGACAGAACTGGATTTTCATCCCGGCATCGGTCGATTCAATACAGAGACATATCGCGTACCAATTACACTCGGAGGAGAGACCGTGGAGTTAGTTGTGGGGATACTCCCTCAACTGCTTCAGATGACTCTTATGATGTCCAATACATCAGGAATACTCGGCACAGCCATCCTGTCTGACTATCTTGTGGGATTTGCACCGCGGAGAAAGAAATTGATCTTACAGCGGCTTAAGAAAGAACTGCCCAACGGAATGGAGGCGAAGCGTTACCCGGGCGCGCCTCAGCCCGCGCGTTTACCTGGAAACGTACACGCAGAGACAGGTATGACAAGCGTATCAGATAATCCCTTCATAGATCTTGTCCGGAAGGCTTCATCTCTCAATTGGTGCATGAAGCCTTATTGTACAACATGCGGGGCTATGGATTTTCGATCAGCGTTGCAGGAGGTGGGCGGGAAACTCGGCGGCCCCCTTGCAGACGCCCTCGCTGATGTGAATCTGGATGAGCTGACATCAATGCCAAATTGGGAGGATGCAATACAAATTGCCGTTAGAGATTTG
>VMSQ01000319.1 GCA_013792055.1 Desulfobacteraceae bacterium | reverse complement strand
GCGATAGATCATATGTTTTAAAGATAAATTTTCTTATGCGCTGTTTTTTCTCAAAGCTCACTAAGATGCTCAAACAGTCAGCTATTTTACATTTTATCACCAGCGGACTCGTCTTTTTTATTTTTAGCCGAACTTTTTGAGAAGTTACCTCGCAACCCTTTAACTTGTTAAAAATATATTCGCTTCAGCGGTCGGTTTGTTTCATAAAGGTGTTACATAGAAATGTTATTCAGGAAAACGTCTGATATTTATGGCCTGGTTTTTGACCCACTCATCGAATTTTGATCTTAAATATCGTTTAAAGTGATATCTTGTTACCGGAAAAAGCAGCAGCAGGCCGGTGATGTCGGTGATAAACCCTGGGGTTAAAAGAACAATTCCTGCTAAAAATATTATAAAGGCGTCAATCAGATCTTCGGTTGGCGTTATTCCCTGCTGAAGGCTGGCTTTTATGCGGAGCATTGTTTGCAGGCCCTGCATCCGTGCAAGAGTTGCTCCCACAAAAGCAGTTATTATTACTACTAACACCGTGTTAAATGCGCCTATGGAATAGCCGATCTTTATCAGCAGGTATATTTCAGCGACAGGTATAAGTGTGAATGCAAGAAAAAGTTTAAGCAGCATAGTATAATCCTTTAATTAAATATGATGAACTCGTAAAAAGTCGTCACTCCGGTGAAAACCGGAGTCCATAGAAGTTGCAACTATCTGAAAATACTGGATAGCGCTAAAGCTTCACTACGTGCCCGGCTTTCGCCGGAATGACGGAAAATGGTGTTTTTGGACTTTTTACGAGTTCATCAAATATGAATTAAAATATGAGCATTATATGAAATTATGTCAAGTTTTTTAAGTAGGTAATGCTCATCAGGATATTATCTTGATTTATCTATAAATTATGGTAAATATTAATAATTATATTATATAATCTGAATCCGAATTAGAGGCATATTTATGCACAGGGTTTTAACAACCTGCTGTTTCTGCGCATGTGGATGCAATTTGTATCTTGAAGTAGATGGCGGGAAGATAGTTGGGGTGATCCCAAGCAGAGAGCATCCTGTTTCCCGCGGCAACCTGTGCGTAAAAGGTTGGAACAGTTTTGAGTTTATCCTTCATAAAGACCGCCTTTGCTTTCCATTGATTAGAAGGAACGGACGCCTTGAAAAGGCTGAATGGAGTGAGGCTCTTGATCTGATTGCTGAAAGATTTACTCAGATCAGGGACAAATACGGGCCAGACAGCCTGGGCATTCTTTCATCTGCCAAGTGCACAAATGAGGAGAATTATCTACTCATGAAGTTTGCCAGGGCGGTGTTAAAGACAAATAATATTGATCACTGCGCCCGGCTCTGCCACTCCTCAAGTGTTATAGGATTAAACCATGCTTTTGGTTCCGGTGCCATGACAAATTCTATAACAGAACTGGCAGGCGCCGAGGTAATTTTAGTAACCGGTTCAAATACCACCGATCAACACCCCCAGATAGCGCGTTTTATATTTGATGCCCTTGAAAGAGGCGCAAAACTTATTGTCATAGATCCCCGCCGTATTCAACTAAGCAGATTCGCTCATGTTTATCTTCAGCCGCGTCTTGGCACAGATGTAATCTGGCTCAAGGGTATGATGAAGGTTATCCTGGAAGAAAAGCTCTATGATGATTCATTTGTAAGCAGGCGGACAGAAAATTTCAATGAGTTCAGCAAAGACCTGGAGAAGTTTGATTTTGAGATTGTTGAGAAAGTTTGCGGTGTTCCTTTGGAAGGCATCAGAAGGGCAGCCCGTATATATGCTGGCGTTAAGCGTGCCATGATAATCTATTCAATGGGAATAACACAGCACATATCAGGAACAGACAATGTAGAATCAATAGCCAACCTTGCCATGCTGACCGGTCATGTTGAGCGGGAATTTACCGGGGTAGGCCCTTTGCGCGGACAGAATAATGTTCAGGGCGCATGCGATATGGGTGCATTGCCAGGGACTTTTTCCGGCTATCAGGATGTTGCTGACAATGATGCGAGAAAGAAATTTAAAAATTTGTGGAAGACAGAGCTTCCGATATCGCCGGGGCTGACTGGTATTGAAATGCTTGAGGGTAATGGAATTCATGGCATGTTTATAATGGGAGAAAACCCGGCCATGAGCTATCCTGATATTAACAAAGTCAGAATCGTTCTGAAAGACATGGAATTTTTGGTGGTTTCAGATATATTTCTGAGTGAAACAGCGGAATATGCTGATGTAGTATTGCCGGCTGCGTCATTTGCTGAAAAAGACGGTACGTTTACCAGCACTGAGCGCCGCATTCAGAGGGTTCGCAAGGCAATTCCTCCCGTTGGTTCCAGCCTGCCTGACTGGAAGATTATATCAGAGCTTTCCTCCAGAATGAATTATCCTATGGAATATGAATCTCCGGCTGAAATCATGGAGGAGATCGCAATGCTGACACCTATTTACGGAGGTGTGTCTTTTGACAGGCTCGAGGATGGATGGGGACTTTTCTGGCCCTGTCCGCACAGGGAGCATCCAGGCACTCCTTTTCTGCATAAAGGGTCTTTTGCAAGGGGAAAGGGGCATTTCGAATGCATTGATTACCGGCCTCCCGCGGAACTGCCTGACAGCGAATATCCGTTTTATCTTACAACCGGCAGGATGTACCAGCACTGGCATACAGGAAGCATGAGCATGAGAATTGCAACTCTTTTTCGAGAAGAGCCTGAGGCAATTATTGAGATTAACTCCGATGATGCTGAATCTCTGGGAGTGGAGAACGGGGAGCCTGTCCGTGTGATTTCAAGACGCGGGGAAGTTAAAGTAAAAGCACATATTACAGATAATGTGCCGGAAAAAACGGTTTTTATGCCCTTTCACTTTAAGGATGCACCTGCCAATGTCCTTACCAATCCTGCATTGGATCCAAGGGCAAAGATTCCGGAGTTTAAGGTTTGTGCTGTCAGAATAGAAAAGGTGCAATAATGTCAGACAGGTTTATTTTAAGTAAAGAACATCTAAAAAGTTTTTTGCGCAAGATTTCTAAAGAGCATGAACTGATAGCACCTGTTAAAAACAGAAGCGGAGATACACTTCTTGAGGTTATTCCTTCTGTGGATGAAGTTATTTTTGATCTTAAGTCTAAGCCTGTAATGCCGGCCAAAAATTTCTTTTTTCCTCGTTCTGAGACAATATTTAAATACCAGCGCAAAGGAAAGCATTATAAATTTGATGAAATACTGGACAATACTCCAAGGATCCTGTTTGGTTTACGTTCATGCGATCTTTGGGGGATCCTTTTTCTTGATATGATATTCCAGGAAAACTTTAAAGATCGCTATTATTTGAACAGACGGATTAATGCAGTCCTTATCAATATCGGATGCAATGAACCCATGGATAACTGCTTCTGCAGAAGCACAAAAAGTGGCCCTTTTCTGACACATGGATATGATCTCCAGCTTACTGATTTAGGGGACAGATTTTTTGTAGAAATCGGACGCCCCAGGGGCAGGGAGCTTGTTGATGAATGGAACTATTTTTTTTCTCCTGCAACCACAGAAGACAGGGAACATCAGTATGAGATGGTTCTTGAGGCGGAAAGCAGATTCCATCAGATTGTAGATATGGATACAGCCGTATCCCGCCTTATTAATGATGAGGTGGACGAAACGCTCTGGGAGGAGCTGGGTAACCGGTGCCAGAACTGTGGCGGGTGCGCATATGTTTGCCCCACATGTTATTGTTTTAATATTGTAGATATACCGATTTCTGATACCGAAGGTGAAAGATTAAGGATACAGGATTCATGTACATTTAGCGGATTTACCAGACTTGCGGGTGGTTATAATCCAAGGCATGAGAAAAAACGCCGGATTCGCAGACGTTTTTATCATAAACTTTATTACGACAGTAAGAAACACCGCCGGCCAAGTTGCGTGGGATGCGGACGCTGCGTAGAAATATGTTTTGGCCGGGTTGACATGATTAATTTTATAAAAATGGTTTGTGAGCAAGGAGAAAGGAGTTCGAGAGAGAGCTCTTTAAGACTGGGGGAGATACTCATTGAAGCCGGGCTTTTAAAGAGAGAGGAGCTGAAGAATGCCCTTGAAAGGCAGGCCGGTACCGGCGAATCACTTGGCACACAGATGATAAAGGAAGGCCTGATAACAAGGGATGGAGTTGCACGCGCTCTGGGATATCAGCTTAAGATCCCGGAGAATGCAGGAACAGGAGGCAGCAGTGGAAAATAGGGCTCAGGTATTACTGCGCAAAATGGTGGCCAATATATATCTACCTCATACAGCCTTCATTAAAAAAATAAAGGAAGAGACCGGCGATATAAAGACATTTACACTTTGTTTTAAAGAAGAAGAATTGAAAAATAAATTTACATTCAGGCCTGGTCAGTTTGTTCTGGTTTCTGTATTCAATTGCGGTGAAGCTCCTTTTTCCATAAGCTCATCCCCGGAAGTCGCCGGAGAAATTCAGTTGAGCATTAAGAAAGCCGGACTTCTGACAGGTGAAATACATAGTCTCCAGGAAGGAGATGAGATATGTATGCGAGGTCCGTACGGGAATGGTTTTCCTTTGGAACAGCTTTACGGCAAAAATCTTTTATTTATTGGAGGAGGAATTGGGCTTGCACCACTGCGGTCTTTAATCCAGTATGTTTTTGCAAAAAAATCTGATTTTGGCAGAGCAACCATACTTTACGGAGCAAGAACACCCGAAGATATTGTCTTTAAGGAAGACTTAAAAGACTGGGGTAAAGAAAACAATGCAGATGTTCTGATTACCGTTGACAGGGGTGATTCCGGGTGGAAGGGAAACACAGGGCCCGTGACGCATTTATGGGAAAAAATTGAGATATCTCCTACTAATACAAAGGCTGTAATTTGTGGTCCTCCAATAATGATTCCTTATGTAATTTTTGATCTGCTTAAGATGGGTTTTACTGAAGAAGAAATTATCTCCACACTTGAACGAAACATGAAATGCGGAGTGGGCAAGTGCGGTCACTGTACTCTGGGAAGCAAGTTTGCCTGTATTGACGGCCCTGTTTTTACTTATAATGAGATGAAAAAACTGCCTTCTTTGATTTAAGGTTCTTAAAACCATGCCCACAATTTTAATAAGACAGAGGCATTTATGACAAAATCTATATCTCAAGAGACCCTTCATCAAATGGTTGCACGATGGGCATCTTCTCGCCCGGAAAGCTATCGCTTTAAAATTTATACAGACACCTCAGATTTTTTTCGTGTAGAATATGGAAGTGTGGTTGCTCTTAATGAAAGGCCATTTCTAATTATGCATAATGCAAAGGAAGGACGTTTCGGGCTCGATGATGAGGAAAAATTCTGGGTTAAGCGGTCAATTGACTTGACCGATGGGAGCAGGAAGATCTTAAAGCTTGTTTTTCATGAAAAATTTATGGCTAATATCGCGGGTATTGATTTTGAGTGCTTTAGGAGCCCCAGAAAAGAGGCACGTATTTTAAAGCTGGTAACTGGTCATAAGAATTTTATGCAGGGATATGCAGTAGAGGATGAAAAGGGAAATATTGTTAGAGTATTAGACATAGTTAATGGAAAAACAATCCATGATTATGTGCAAAAGTTAAATCCTGATCATCAAACTTATTTTTATGAGCAGTTCCCCGGCATCTTAAATAAATATATTGAGTGCATTAAAGCTATTAAATTTCTACATGAAAATGGTGAGAAACACGGAGATATTCGTAGAGATCATATTTTAATTGACAGGGACAGCGGAGATTTTCGCTGGATAGATTTTGACTATAATTACCGCCAGAGAGAGAATATATATGGCTATGATCTCTTTGGCCTGGGTAATATTTTAATATTTCTGACAGGAATGGGCGACGTAATGACAACTGATCTTAAGAAACAAAACCATCCTGCTATAAGTTCTCTGACAAATGATGATGTTAATATTGTTTTTCACAATCGTGTGGCAAATTTAAAAAAAGTTTATCCCTATATACCTGAAACTCTTAACAGGGTGCTCATGCATTTTTCAAGTGGCGCCAACTGGTTTTATGATCATACAAGCCAGATGCTGGAGGATTTAGAAGAGTTTATAAAGAAACCATAAAAAATATAGCACTCGCAAGGAGGAAAAAAGCATGGATAAAGAGTATGCGTTTAATAAGAATATCCTTATTGCAGTTGATGAGTCAGAGAACGCCCGCCGTGCGGTTTTATATGTGGCTCAACTTCTGGAAGGCGCTAAAGGCTTCAGGATAAATATCCTGCATGTAATTGGTGAACCGGAAGAAGATTACTTTGCCACTCCGGAAGAGAGAGAAAAATGGCTTGGCCAATATAAAAAGAAAGTTGATAAGATGTTGGAAGACTATCGTCAGATATTGATACACCGGGGTTTTGATCCAAGTGTAGTTTCGGCTCGTTCTACATTGCGCCACTGTCCTTCCATGGCAAAATGCATTCTGGACGAAAGAGACGAGACCAAATACAGCACAGTTGTCGTTGGGAGGCAAGGCCTTTCACGAACTGAGGAATTCCTGTTTGGCAGCACCTCAAGCAAGATCGTTAACTATGCACGTAACTGTACGGTCTGGGTGGTTGAATAAATAATGGAATCAGGATTGCCCAGCATAGTGTTCTCAATATTGGGCGGGCTTGCGCTGTTTTTATATGCAATAAAGCAGCTCAGCAATTCGCTCAAGAAGAGCGCTAGTTCTATTCTATACAGAATGATAAACAAATTAACGGACAATCCTGTAAAAGGGATGATAGCAGGAACCCTCACAACATTTGTCGTTCAATCTTCAAGCATTACAGTAATAACTCTGTTAGGCCTGGTAAACAGCGGGATATTAAGATTCGACAACGCTTTGAACGTAATACTTGGAAGCGAAATTGGAACAACTATAACTGCACAAATAGTAGCTGTTAAGGTTGGGAATTTGTTTTTGCCAATAATGGCTGTGGGATTTTTTCTGCGCTACTTTGCAAAGAATACAAAGATAAAGAGAACAGGCGAGGTGATTTTCAGTTTTGGGTTAATATTTTTAGCAATGAACTTGATGATTGAAGGTGTTAAACCACTAAAGGACATGCCTGAATTCGTTAATACTTTAAAAACATTCGGGGAAATACCGATACTTGGAATAATATGGGGAGCAATATTTACCGCAATTATACAATCCAGTTCTGCAACGACATGCCTGATAATAGCAATGGGAATTGACGGCGCAATCAACCTGAAATCAGCAATAGCCTTAATATTTGGAGCTAATCTTGGGACATGCGCCCTTGAGCTCATTGCAGCTATTTCAACATCACCTGCAACAAAGAGGACTGCATTATCACAGGTAATGATAAATATAATTAGTATAATGATTTTTTACCCATTTATTTCCCAGTTTACTGACCTGGTTATACAAACTTCGACAAGTCTGGCAAGGCAAATAGCAAATGCGCATACAATATTCAATGTCACAGGATCGCTTATAATACTAATAATATTGAAACCGTTCAAAAAACTCGTCACAATAATAATTCCGGAGGATACGAAGACACAGAAGCCCGAAACAATGATATTCGAAAACAGACTGCTTAAATTGCCTTATTTTGCGATGGAGCACGTTAAAAAGAAAATAAACACATTGGCAGATATAACAATGAGCATGATAGATCATTCGACAAAAGCATTCTTTGAACAAAAAGATGAGAGTGTAGATCAAGTATTCAAGCAGGAAGAAATAGTAGATGAGTTATCAATAAAGTGCCTTGATTACCTTCAAAAGATAAAAAAACATCAGCTTGATATTAAAGCTGAAAAAATTAAGGAAAACCTGCTTGATACAACAATAGATATAGAAAGGGTAGCGGATCAATGTGTAAACATCGCTGGATTCGCGAAGCAGAAAGTAGAATTTGCAGGGGAGCAGAATAAGAGACTAAAGGAAGTTTTTATTTTAACTAAAGATACATATGGGTATGCCGTAAAGACTTTGAAAAAGCCCAGCAAAAGTAATTGTGAAATGACATTCAAGCTGGAAAATGAACTTGACTACAAGGAAAAACAGACAAGGGAACAATACATAGAAGAGACAAAAAAAGAAACACAGGACTCGATTCATAACTATATATATGTGGAAACCCTGAGAAATTTAGAGAGAATAGGGGACCACGCTGATAATATAGCAGGATATTACTACCAAGCAACAGAAAAACTCAGTACTACTGAACGATCCAGATCGCTAAACTTACTGCGCGATTTAAGACGCTGGTTGTGACACCTCCCATGAAAAACTCCTTTACTGCTGAAAGGCCGCGCCGGCCCAGAACTATCGTGCCATAATTGTTATCCTGCGCTTCCTTTAAGATATCATCAGCGGCAGAGCGGCTGCCTTCTGTGACTTTTGTAGTTATTTGCTCCTCGCTCAGTCCGGCTTTAAGGAGTGTTTCCATGGCTTTTTTTATATAAGGGGCAATTTCCTTGCCTGCTTTGTTTCTCCAGAGTTTTTCAAGATCCTCGGCCTCTTCAAGTACCTGCATTGGAACAAAACGGCTTAAATGTCTCATAGTGTGGAAAATGGTTATATGACAATCGGTTCCGGAGAGCATGAAACCGACGTGATCAACAGCCCTTAGAGCGTTTTCGGAGTTATCGACGCAGACAAGCACATTTTTTGAATCAATACCACCTTCTAATATCCACACCGGATTATTTCTGCGGTATTCAACCAGCCTGGTGGAGACTTTACCCATAAAGAAACTTTTTATTTCAGTTCTTCCCCTCTTAGTCAGAAGTATAGTATCCACCTGTTTAATTAACGCCCAGTTGCAAATATCTTGAGCAACTGTAATCCCTCTTTTCTGACAGCGCGTTTTAATTTTTTCTTCCTTAAAACCTTTATTTAGAAGTATATTTTGAGCTTCCGCTAAAATCTTTTCAGCCATATCTTCATTCTTTTTTTCTACAGACTTCAACCTGGTTCGGGTTTTCTTATCTATTGATTTATCTGTTAATATTGGCGGCAAAGAGGGGAGAATGTAGATAAGGGTTACTTCAAGGTTGTGATTTGGTCCGTAGATGAGATTAATATATTCAAGTGATCTCAAAGAATTCTTGGAGCCATCCACTGGAACGACAATACTTTTGGTCAAATTCCCCATAATTTTCTCCTTTTCTCAAAATTTTTATTATGTTTCAGATATTATATCAGCAATACTTAAAAAGGCCCTGGTTACCTGGGAATCTTTATATTTATCCTGGATAGGGGTGCCGGAATCGCCGCAGGAGACAACGTTCAGGTCGAACGGAATTCTTCCAAGAAATTTTAAGCCTCCCTCCTTTGCGGTTCTTTCTCCACCACCATAACCGAAAAGTTCGAGTTTTTCGCCGCAGTGAGGGCATGCAAAACCGCTCATATTTTCGATAATTCCTTTAATTTCCATGTTTACTCTTCTGCAAAAGCTGATAGATTTTCTTACGTCGGCAAGAGATATTTCCTGGGGCGTGGTTACTATTACCGCTTTGGCATCCGGAATTGTCTGAACAACTGACAGGGGCTCGTCACCTGTGCCGGGGGGAGCGTCAATAATCAAATAATCGAGGTCACCCCATTCTACATCTCCGATGAACTGCCTGATTGTAGAATGCTTAATCGGGCCTCTCCATATTATTGCATCATCCTTGTCTGCTGTAAGTGATTCAATTGAAACAGCCTTCAGGTTTTCAGAGTATTTCATCGGATTCAACTTCTGATTCTTATTCAAGTCCAGCATACCCTTAAAACCCAGCATTCTGGGAATATCAGGCCCATGTAAATCAACATCCATAAGTCCAACTTTAAAACCCTTACCGGCCAGAGCTATGGAAAGGTTTACCGAGACGCTGCTCTTGCCTACACCTCCTTTTCCGCTCATGACGATTATTTTGTTTTTTATTCTGCTTAAAGAGTCTTTAACAGACAGGTCTAGAGGATCTTGTGATTTCTTTTGATCAGAAATACCGCAGATAGTCTTTTGACATTCACCCATTATACATATCTCCTATAAATTTCTTTAAAAATTATTCGATTTTTTAAGATAAAGTAAGCTTTTCTATACTTAGATAGCAGACTGTTCAATATGTTTTACTATACCCCGTGTTCCCTCCAAAAGCAATTTGTTGTTTGGTTCAAATTGTTTTTTGACTAACCAATAACTTCGGTGAGTTTTCCGATTTTCTTTCTTAGCCCCTTAACAAGTGTGTTCATGAAAACAGATCGCAAAGGCTTGACCGACATTGACGCCTTGAAAGGAGAGGAATTTTCCAGTACATGTATGATCCGTTCCATTGCACGGTGGCTGAGCCGTTCAGGTTTCTCAAATTTTTATAAAGACCGGTGACCCTGGAGCACCGGAATGAAATTAATCAAATTTTACATATTATGCGACTTATGATTTAATATATATTAAAACAGTATCTTGATATCTATTAATATATATCTTATAAAATATTATATCATATTACTATCATAAATTAGCAAAATCAGAAATTATACTGAGGGTCTATTATGAAAAAAAATCCTGATCTTGAAGTCAGTATCGGAGAGATAAAGCTTAAGAACCCTGTAATGACTGCATCCGGGACGTTTGGATATGCAAGCGAATTTGAAAATCTTGTTGATTTAAATCGTCTCGGAGCAATTATTGTTAAAGGTCTGTCAATTGAGCCTTCAAAGGGTAACAAACCTCCAAGGATTGTTGAAACGCCTTGTGGTATGCTGAATGCAATTGGTCTTGAAAACGTTGGCCTTGAAGTCTTTTTACAGGAAAAGCTCCCTTTCTTAAAAACACTTACAACGCCGACCTTTGTAAATATTTATGGGAAGGATATAGTCGAATATGCTGAGCTTGCATCACGAATAGATGATATTGAAGGAATATCAGGCATTGAGGTCAATATTTCATGCCCTAATATAAAAGCAGGGGGTATAGCCTTTGGCGTTGATCCTGAATTAGCATTTAGTGTTGTCAAAGCTGTTAGAGAAAGCACCGCAAAAACTCTTATAGTTAAACTGTCGCCGAATGTGACCGATATTACAGAGATCGCAAAAAGTGTGGAAGAGGCGGGAGCGGATTCTATTTCATTGATAAATACTATTGCCGGCATGGCCGTGGACATTGAAACCCGTCGTCCAAAGCTTGCTAATATTATTGGTGGCCTTTCCGGGCCTGCGATTAAGCCGGTAGCTCTTCGTATGGTTTGGCAGGTTGTTCAGAAAGTAAAGATTCCGGTAATCGGTGTCGGTGGAATTATGACATCGGACGATGCTCTTGAGTTTTTGATCGCCGGCGCGGTAGCTGTTCAGGTTGGAACAGCTAACTTTATTAACCCAAATGCCACCGTAGATATAATTAATGGTATTGAGGCATTCCTAATCAAAAATAATATTCCAAAGGTTACTGATATTATCGGAACCCTTAAAACCTGACGGCAAAGTAAAAAGTTCATATGCAAGGCGTGCGAATCTTGAGGAGAGAGGCGTACTGATAGTACGCCGCAATGATTTACCCTGTTAAATCGGCTTCGCCGTTTTGCATAGCAAAAATTTAACAGGGCAGGGGATGATGCAGCAGAAATATGAACGTCCAACATCGAACATTGAACGTCCAACATCGAAT
>VMSQ01000097.1 GCA_013792055.1 Desulfobacteraceae bacterium | reverse complement strand
GAAAGGTTCATAGGAATCAGTGGGTGCGAAACTTGAGTCTCTAACCTTGAACCGTGAACCCTGGAACCGTGAACCTGAAAGGGAGTAAATATGCCTGGAAACACTTTCGGAAAGATGTTTAAAATAACGACATGGGGTGAATCTCATGGGAAAGCTGTCGGTGTTGTAATTGATGGTTGTCCCCCCCAAATACCCCTTGACGAAAAAATTATTCAGGCGATGCTAAACCGTAGGCGTCCCGGCAGTTCGGTAGCAAGTACAAGTCGAAAAGAACCTGATACAGCAATTATTATGTCGGGCGTATTTGAAGGTGTAACAACCGGTACTCCTATTATGATAATGGTTAACAATAAGGACGCAAGCTCAAAGGCTTACGAGCCTTATGCGGATCTCTTTCGTCCAGGTCATGGAGATATAACATATCTGGCGAAATATGGAGTACGCGACTGGAGAGGTGGCGGCCGTGCCTCTGCACGAGAAACCGTGGCAAGGGTAGCAGCTGGAGCAGTTGCAAAAAATCTTCTTGAGAGGGAAGGTGTCAGGGTTTATGCATACACCCTTGAACTTGGCGGGATAAGAGCAGAAAAATGTGATCTGGCTGTAATAGACAAAAACATGTTTTTTTGTCCGGATATGGATGCCGCAGAAAAAATGAAAAAACGCGTTTTAAGTATAAAGAAGAAAGGCGACTCATTAGGAGGTATTGTAGAAATTAAGGTAGAAGGCGTTCCAAAGGGTTTGGGTGATCCGGTATTCGACAAACTTGATGCAGATCTGGCAAAAGCAATAATGAGCATAGGCGCAGTAAAGGGGGTCGAAATCGGCTCTGGTTTTGAAGCCGCCGGAAAGCTGGGCTCTGAAAACAATGACCCTATAACTCCTGAAGGCTTTACATCGAACAATTCCGGAGGAATCCTTGCCGGGATATCTAATGGTGATAATATACTAATACGCGCAGCAGTCAAACCTATACCTTCAATTGCGATTGAACAAAAAACAATTGACCGGTTCGGGAAACAAAGAACAATCTCCACAAAAGGACGTCACGATATATCTGCAATACCGCGGATTAATGTTGTATGTGAGGCAATGGCAAGCCTTGTACTTGCAGATCATTTATTAAGACAAAAAGCAATATCATAAATAAGTTTTTTTGAAACAAACTGGCTGTGCGTAAGCTTCAGGTGTGATCAAATTCAAAACAGGACACGAAGTGAAGCATTATAGCGCTAAACTGTTTGAGCATATTAGATATCGTTAAGAAAGAGCCTTCTTTGATTTTGTCATTGTTTAATAAGGACTTGTTGAACTGATATTATTGTTTTCATTCGTGGCGAGTTCTTTCTTTATGATATCTTATATGTAAGTTTTTCATGGTTTGAATTTGATCACACCTGAAGCGAATATATTTTTATATTATCTAAAGTAGTACAAAGCAATATCATGGACAGAGTAACTATAGGCATAATCGGCGGTACAGGGGGCATGGGCCGCTGGTTTAAGAGTTTTTTCTCCGAAGCCGGACATAATGTTTTAATTTCCGGCAGAAAAACAGAAATCACATATGAAGATGTTGCCAAAAAATGCGATGTAGTAATCTTAAGTGTGCCTCTTGATGTTGCCATATCTATCTCTAAGAGGATTGGCCCGATCATGAGCAAGCATCAACTTCTTATGGATTTTTGTTCCCTTAAAGAAAGCATTTTAGACAATATGCTTTCTTCCACATCGGCTCAGGTAACAGGGGCACATCCCCTTTTCGGTCCTTCTACTGATTCCATCAAGGGACAAAACATAATTCTATGCCATGGAAGAGGAACTGAATGGCTTGAATGGCTCGAACATGAATTTACAAAAAAGGGGGCAATCGTCACGCACTTGGACCCAGTCACACATGATAAAAATATGGCTATTGTCCAGGGACTGACCCATCTTTTAACAATCAGTCTTGGAAGAACTCTCCAGAAGTTGAACATATCACCTTCTGATGCTGTGTTATTTTCGACTCCTGTTTTCAGGTTGAAAATTGATCTGCTTGCGCGTCTGTTTGCGCAGGATCTTGGTCTGTATGCAAGTCTTATAAGCAAAAACACACATGTTAAAGATGTTGTGGATACTTTTTTATCTGCTATGGATGAAACGAAGAAATGCCTATTATCCGGTCAGGATGAAGATGCGATATCTTTTATGGAAAATATTCGAGATTTTCTTGGAGATTATTGTCAGGAGGGCCTTGAGGAAAGCAATAAAATATTAAATGCTCTTCATTCGTAGCCGTTTACGGCTTGAAACTTGAAATTGGAAAATAGAAATTTGGGAGAGATTAAAATAGAAATTGGAAATTGGGAAGAACTGTACAAAAGCATGAAGACCAAATTTCCAATTTCCAATTTCCAATTTCGACGTTCCGTGAACCGTGAACCGTGAACCTTACAAACTGATTAGTTCAGTATAATTCTATATTATCTACATAGC
This sequence comes from Desulfobacteraceae bacterium, assembly GCA_013792055.1. Classification (GTDB taxonomy): domain Bacteria; phylum Desulfobacterota; class Desulfobacteria; order Desulfobacterales; family ETH-SRB1; genus B13-G4. Next base: position 3,762 of record VMSQ01000097.1, on the reverse strand, counting down.
CTTCAAAATCTTTTTCCAAAAGAAAACGCGATATCATTTCACTGACCTTATCAGCAGTATCAACTCGATAAACACCCTTCTCATCACGACCAACCTTTTGTTTGGCATTCTCAACTATTGCCTGAAGAGATCTGGTGGTCATTTCAACATTGGCATTTACAATAATTGTATCTTTAGAAGTATCCATTATGTGTCTATCCCCTTCCAATTCCAAAACGTATAATATCCACTAAGCCCTCAATCCAGGCTTTGATATCTTCCTCCCTGCATTTAAAAAGACCCAGCCCTGCATCAAGATGCAAAACCGTCTGGGACTGAAGGAATCTGTCAATAATAGCGTCCACCACAAAGCTCGCCTTTGCGATATCGATATCATTGCGGATTTCACCCTTTTCTTTTGCAGTTTCCAAAAGTGAGCTGATGTAATCAAGGCTATTTTTACGTAATGATAATAGGATGTCATTTCTGAATGGAATCTCTGACTCAAACAATGCCTTCAAGTATAACTTGTAAATGAGTGGATGTTCCTTTAAGAAAATTACCCCTGCCTGAAAGATTTTTTCCAGCCTGGTAAAGAAATCCTCATTTGTGGGCCGATCACGTATCTCACGCAGATCATCCTTGATCATATCTATGGACTTATTAAACACAAAAAGGAATAGTCCCTTTTTATCACCAAAATACTGGAATATTGATCCTTTAGCTATACCTAACCGATCTACCAGGGAATTTATGCTGGCGCCTGCATATCCTTTTTCGCTGAATTCCTCAACAGCAACCTGGACAATCCTGTCCTGCTTGACTTTCGTAAGATTTTGAAATGTTTTTAGCGGAATCAAAATTATTTCATACCCTTTGTAACTACCCAGGTTCACGGTTCAATGGTTCACGGTTCAAGGTTAGAGAGCCCTGCCAGCCAACGGCAGGCCGGGATAAAAATTTTGAGAAGTTACTAAAATACTTTTCTATAATCGGTCAAGTAAAAGGCCACATGAATGCCATGTAATTCCCATTTTTAAAAATTCTGTTACTTGACACTCAATCGTTTCTTCCTATATAGATTGCTTTATATTTCATATAAAAATAGTATATATTTTTTGCTTTTTATCATCAACATCTATTTATGTAGCCCTTCACTGCTTGAAATTGGAAATTAGGGAGAGATTAAATTGGAAATTAGAAATTGGGAAGAACGGTACAAAAGCATGAAGGCCAAATTTCTAATTTCCAATTTCTAATTTCAACGTTCAGTGAACGGTTACCTATTTATTAAATTTTCAATACCCTGTTCGCTTGCGGCGGGGAGTTACACTCTGAGGAAAAATGGAAACTAAGTTTGAGAAAAAACTTCTTTGCATAGGAGCCGGTTATGTGGGCGGTCCTACAATGGCTATGATTGCTTATAAATGCCCGCAATATAAAATAACTATTGTTGATATCAATCACAATCGTATAGCTGAATGGAACTCTGACAATCTCCCCATTTATGAACCAGGCCTTGACGAAATTGTAAAAACAGCCCGAGGAAGGAATCTTTTTTTCAGCACAGATATAGACAAGGGTATCAAAGAGGCTGATATTATTTTCGTAAGTGTCAATACTCCCACAAAAACATTCGGTGTTGGCGCAGGTATGGCTGCTGATCTTCAATACTGGGAAAAGACCGCCAGGCATATATTACAATGTGCTGAATCCCCAAAAATAATTGTAGAGAAAAGTACTCTTCCGGTTAAAACCGCCCTTGCTATGGAAAGAATCCTTACCTCGGATAATAATAAAATTCATTTTGAAGTGCTTTCCAACCCCGAGTTTTTAGCTGAAGGCACAGCTATTAATGATTTGGAAAATCCAGATAGAGTTCTTATCGGCTCACGTCAAACAGAAAGCGGAATAAAAGCCGGAAATGAGCTGGTAGAAATTTATGCAAACTGGATAAACAAAGAACGAATTATAACTTCCGATATCTGGAGCAGCGAACTTTCCAAAATAGTTTCAAACGCGTTTCTGGCTCAAAGAATATCCTCTATAAATTCAATTTCCGCCCTGTGTGAAAAGACAGATGCCGACATTAATGATGTCGCAAGAGCCGTTGGATTTGACAGCCGTATCGGAAAAAAATTTTTGAACGCAAGTATTGGTTTCGGCGGATCATGTTTTAAAAAAGATATTCTTAATCTGGTCTATATTTGCAGGCATTATGGCCTTAATGAAGTCGCTGACTACTGGGACAGCGTTGTAAAAATTAATGATTTCCAAAAAGGACGTTTTATAATTAAGATGCTTACAGCGATGTTCAACACATTGGTTAACAAAAAAATATGTCTTTTAGGGTTTGCATTTAAAGCAAATACAGGAGACACAAGAGAAAGCCCTGCTATATATATAGCCAAAAGATTAATTGAGGAAAAAGCAGAGCTGGTGATAACTGATCCTAAAGCTCTTAAGAATGCAAAGATGGACTTGAAGGATATTGACGGTAATGTAAAATATATTGAAGACCCTTATGAAGCTGCTGCCGGAAGCTATGCCATAGCCATAATGACTGAATGGGATTTATATAAGAACCTTGACTATGAAAAAATTTACAAATCGATGATTAAACCTGCCTTTTTCTTTGATGGTCGTAATATCGTTGATCATCAAAAACTTTTTGAAATCGGGTTTAATGTATTTCCAACAGGAAAGCCGGCATTAACGCATTTTTAGGTAAAATTTACCACGGAACAGCACAGAGTTTCACTGAAAATTGAACGTAAGGCAACCAACCGTGAACCTTTGAACCGTGAACCGTGACCAATTAAAGGTATTTTATGAAATATTACGATAATAAACGCATATTAATCACAGGTGGCGCAGGCTTTTTGGGATCTCATCTTTGTGAACGACTAATCAGCAAAGGCTCTGAAATTATATGCGTTGACAATTGTTTTACAGGCACCAGAAAAAATATGGCGAGTCTTTTAAACAATCCAAATTTTGAATTTATTCGTCATGACATTACTTTTCCGCTCTATATAGAAGCGGATGAGATATACAACCTTGCCTGTCCGGCCTCTCCTATTCATTATCAGTTCGATCCGGTTCAGACAACAAAAACGAGCGTACACGGCGCCATAAACATGCTGGGACTGGCCAAACGGGTAAAGGCTAAAATCCTTCAGGCATCGACAAGCGAAGTTTACGGTGACCCTGAAATTCATCCTCAGCCTGAAAGTTACTGGGGAAAAGTAAATCCTATCGGACCAAGGTCTTGCTATGATGAGGGGAAAAGGTGCGCTGAAACACTTTTTTTTGACTACCATCGTCAACATGGTCTGAAAATCAAAGTTGTCAGGATATTCAATACATATGGCCCGCGAATGCATCCAAATGATGGGCGGGTAGTTAGTAATTTTATTGTGCAGGCGCTTTCAAATAAGGATATAACTGTCTTTGGCGACGGCTCACAGACCAGATCTTTTTGCTATGTTGACGATCTAATAACAGGTTTGATCAAAATGATGAATAGTCCGGATGAGTTTGTTGGTCCGGTCAACCTTGGAAACCCAGATGAATTCTCCGTCCTTGAATTAGCCAAAAAGATCACAGAACTAACCGGATCTAAATCAAAGATTGTTTTCAGGCCGCTGCCCCAGGATGACCCATTGCAGCGTCAGCCGGATATCAGCATGGCTAAAGAAAAACTTGACTGGCAGCCTGTTATTAAACTGGATGAGGGACTGAAAAAGACTGTCGAATATTTTGATAAAATATTGACGAATG
>VMSQ01000307.1 GCA_013792055.1 Desulfobacteraceae bacterium | reverse complement strand
CAGCTTCCTTCAGACCCTTCCTCACGGAAACGCCCTTGCCTTCGGCTAATACTTTTGTTAATATATCAAAATATTAACAGGATTCACGTATAGGGGACTTACACCCCATTAGTTCACGCCCATGCCGGGCGTACACAAGGCCAGTGCACCAGACCGGAAGGTCTGCGCGGCCTTCGTTCTGAGTCTGCCCGGGAATTTTCGCCTTTTAAAAATTAGCACCGGCATAATTGCCCTTCCAGCGGGTGACCGGCGGTTATGTGTAAAAAAAAGAACTAATAATAAACGGAAAAGTTATGAGGATCTCAATTACTTATAGTATTCTTTTGGTTTATCTAGCACTGTTATCGTTTGGTTGTAGTGGGATAACATCGAAGAATGATGCCCCTAGGACAGACTATAATGAAACAGGTAAAGCGTCATTCTATGCAATGAAATATCAATCCAGAAAAACAGCTAGCGGTGAGCGCTTTGATCAATCGGCCAATACGGCAGCGCATAATAAGCTGCCTTTTGGAACAAAAGTTAAAGTCACGAATGTAAAAAATGGTAAGAGCGTAATAGTAAGAATTAATGATAGAGGACCATTTGTAAGGGGGCGTATAATTGACTTAAGTCGTTCTGCATTCAATAGTATTGGTAATACAAGTGCTGGTGTTATCGATGTGAAGGTCGAAGTTGTAGATTAAAACACATAACAAGGCAATCCACTGGAACAAAAAAGGCTAGTTCTTTCAAGTAATTACCTTTCGTGTATAAGGTGCTATACACCAATACCGAGCTGCTTTTTTGCTCCAGTGATTTTTAACGTTATGATGACCAAACAGATATTTTTAATAAGGAGTATTTTTAATGATTATGAAATTATACTGGACAAGTGTTGAATTTGAAATACTAAATCCTTCGGAATATGAAAATTGTATTGGTGGATTCGTATATCTATTTTTTAAGGCGTATGATGTTCGTGATGCAATACCTAAAATAGAAAATGCAATTTCAGAAGAAAATTTTAAAATAATTCAAATCGAATTTATATCTGAATATGATGAGATACCATGGGATACAGAGGAAGAACAGAAATTATATGATTCCTTGGCTTCCAAAGCACAAGACTCTGATGAAATTATTTGGGATGATTTATATACATATGAAGAAAAATGAGAGACCTCTACTGAATTTTATATATTTATATCACTATCTTCTTTATTTTAATCTCAATTCCATAAAGGGTCATAACGATGCGCTTGCAGAGGGACTGCAAAAGCGCGCTGCTTTTATTACCAAAGGGGGAATGGGGTCAGGTCTACGTTTGACCCTTGTTGTTAATTAGTCAAGATTCAAGGGGCATAGAAGTTTAAGAATAAAGATAAAAAATCAGAAAAAAGAGAAAATAGATTGCTCATGCGTCAAACATAGCCTTGACCCCTTATTCATTTTAACAGCGCTACTACTATTCTTAAAAAAGAAAAATGGATTTCATTTTTATCGGCCCACCAGTGTTATTTACTTTTGTAACGGTTTGAATTTTTCTAAGATCGATACCCCTTGGGCCTCATTTTGGTTTTTAATTTGATCGCTTTTGTCGTAGCTGAAATAATTCCATAAAAAAGGAGAAGCATTATGAATACAAAATCTATTTTAGGAATTATTGCGATTGTTTTTTTAGTTGGTTGCGCTACTTCATACCCAGTCGGTTTAAAACCGCCGGTCGACTCCACATCAAAGAGTGCAACGACTCTATTTGATCGCAACGGTAGTCCCTTGGCTTATGTCGCAAGAGATGATGAATTTACAATATATTCTTTTAACGGTGAACCCTTAGCATATTTAGATGAAGATAATAATGTTTATGGTTTTGATGGCAGGCACCTTGGCTGGTTTGAGGTGAATATTATCTGGAACCATCAGGGGCAAAAAGTAGGTTTCACTGCAGATTCTTGTCCTGTCTTCACTCAGCTTGAACCCTTCAAAGGTTCCAAACAATTTAAGCCATTTAAAGGCCTTAAACAGTTCGCACCATTTAAACCCTTTAAAAGCACCGCAATCTCAAATGTTGGTCTTTTAGATTTTCTCAAAGAAGGCCGAAACTAACTTGTGCTGCCAGGTCAGGGGAATGGGGTCGGACGTAAAGGGGGACATCCTATAATCCTGTCAAAAAATTATAGTTTTAGGAAAGCAGTTTACGACTTTTTTCTTTTTGGTTTTCTCTTCCCTGATTCTTTTGGATCTTTTTTCAAAACATTTTTGTCTACAGGCTTGTTTCGTTTGAGCCTCTCTTTTCTCTTTAGATCACCGTATTTACCAAATCTTCCACCCATAAATATTACCATATTCTCAATGTTGAATCTAAAAAGTTTTTATGGATCGATTTTTATCCAAAGGGCCGCACACAGCCCAGCAACTTGACTGGTTGAATTCCCATAAATTTTCTTGATTTTTAAATAGTTATGATTTATCAGCTTAAAAACGATTCAAAAAAATTGGTCTATCCAGATTTCCCAACAATAGTTAAATAAGAATTTTCTTTTTTGACCAGGATCTACAAAGGCCCGCCTTGGGCACTATTCTACAAACCGACCGGTATGCTGTATTTTTCATTTGAGCAAGGGATGAACAGGATATAAGAGAAATTAAGAAATTAATTAATCCAATTTGTTAACAGCGAGTTTTTTCATGTTGTATAATTCTAATTTTTACAATCAATATTAAAATAATGTTATACGGTTTAGGATACTGAAACAAATACTCGACGCATTCGTTCAATATTAACGGCAATTAGCCCATGGCTATTGCTTTTTTCCTGGAAATAACCAATGGAGAATTATTTATGGCATATAAAGAGATTTTGAGAAATTCTATAAGGACATTCGAGGATTTGGAGAAATGGCTTGCTGGACGGAAGGTAGCGGTTGACCCCAGACTCAAGGAAGTAATAGCCAAATATCCTATGAGAGTAAATACGTATTACCTCAGTCTCATTGAAAAGATGAATGACGGTATTTGGAAACAGGCAATTCCTGGTGTCGGGGAACTTGAGCATTATAAGGACCTTACAGCCGATCCACTGGATGAGGAAGGAGATATTCCGCTTGGTGGTCCAAGGACAATAATCCACAGGTATCCAGACAGGGTTTTATTGCTTATATCAAACGAGTGCTCAATGTATTGCAGATTCTGCACCAGAAAAAGAAAAGTAGGTGATGCCCATAAAAATCCAACTATAGAGGATATAAAAAAGGGAATTGAATACGTTGCATCTCACGAAGATATCAGAGACGTATTAATCTCTGGTGGGGATCCGCTATTGATGACCAATAACAGACTTGATGACATCTTGGGAAAACTAAAAGAAATTCAACATCTTGAATTGATAAGAATCGGGACAAGAGTCCCATGCGCCTGGCCACAAAAGATTATTGAAGACAAAGAACTAATCGAGGTATTAAGAAAACATACACCCCAGTCACTTAAAGATCCGCAGCTCTACATAAACACGCACTTCAATCATCCTAATGAAATAACTGCCAAAAGTTATCAGGCCATTAAAGTTTTAAGGGAACTGGGCATTCCCATAGGAAATCAAACTGTTTTGCTGAAGGGAGTTAACGATGACACAGATGTAATGAGAAACCTGCTACACGGCCTCGGGAAAATGGGAATAAAACCATATTATCTATATTATGCTGACCTTGTTGAGGGAACAGGTCATTTTAGGACAGACGTATACAGAGGAAAAGAAATCTGTAGAGACCTTTGCGGAACCACTACAGGTTTCCTGCGCCCACTTTATGTAGTAGATGCACAGGGTGGAAGAGGTAAAGTCCCTGTAGATCTCAGTTTTTCAGATGGAATTAGTGAAGAGAAAAAAGGTGGAACTTTTACTTCACCGATCGGACTCGGAAAAGTCTACGTAAATGATCCAATTGAAAAAATAGAAGGGAAAAAAAGGAGAAACCAGGGGCAAACCAAACTAACAATTGGGTCAACTTGACAGCGAGAAGCTTGGCGACTTTTCTGTACCGTTATTGGCGCGGCAAGTTACCCAAAGCGTTAGGCATTTGAGACGAGTTTATAGGATTGAACAAAGGAAGATGGTGTTTTTATGCGTCTCATTACATTCAGAAACCATAAGTTTTGAAAGGAGGAATCATGCCTATCAGTCTGCCTGTTTTACCCTATGAAAAGAATACACTGGCCCCATACATCAGCCAACAGACAATCGAATACCATTATGGAAAGCATCACAATGCTTATGTCACAAATACCAACAAGCTCATTGAAGGCACGGATTTGTCAAATCAAGACCTGGGAAATATCATAAAGAAAACTTCGAAAGATACTTCAATGAGTTCGATATTCAATAATGCCGCTCAGGTCTGGAATCACTCCTTTTACTGGGCATGCATGAAGCCCGGCGGTGGTGGGTCTCCTTCAGGAGCCATAGCCGAGAGAATCGCTTCAGATTTCGGAAGCTATGAGAAGTTTGCCGAGCAATTCAAGAATGCTGGTATTACTCAATTCGGCAGTGGTTGGGCATGGTTGATTTTGAAGGACAATCATCTGGAGATCATGAAAACTTCTAATGCAGACACACCGCTCGCACATGGGCTAAAGCCACTTTTGACGGTAGATGTTTGGGAACATGCCTACTACCTTGATTATCAGAATAGAAGGCCTGACTACCTGGCTTCCTTTCTGGAACACCTAATCAATTGGGATTTTGTTAACTCTCTGATATGACTCTCTCTCCTCATTCAGCCGGGCGGGTCAAACAAAGGGGGAATGGGGGGCACTCATTATTTAACGCAAATCATAATTGTGAAATGGAGGTGTAACATGTCTGAGAAAAAAGTCCTAACCAATAACTTCGGCGCACCTGTTGGCAACGACCTTAATACTTTGACAGCCGGCACAAAGGGGCCTGCACTAATGCAGGATGTCCATCTTCTTGAAAAACTAGCTCATTTTGACCGTGAACGTATTCCGGAACGGGTGGTACACGCTAAAGGCGCTGGAGCCCATGGCTATTTTGAGGTCACCAATGACGTGAGCAAGTATACTAAAGCCAACTTTCTTTCCAAAGTAGGAAAGAAGACCGATCTTTTTGTCCGATTTTCTACGGTTGGTGGTGAAAAAGGATCTGCCGATTCTGAACGGGACCCCAGGGGATTTGCCGTGAAATTTTATACCGAAGAGGGAAACTATGATATGGTCGGAAACAACACCCCGGTATTTTTTATTCGCGACCCCTTGAAATTTCCGGACTTCATCCACACCCAAAAAAGAAATCCTGCCACTAACCTTAAAGATGCCGACATGTTCTGGGACTTCCTTTCGTTAACCCCGGAATCAATTCATCAAGTTACTATTCTCTTTTCCGACCGTGGCACACCTAAAAGTTTTCGCCACATGAACGGATACAGCAGCCATACCTTTAAGTGGTATAACGAAAAAGGTGAATACTATTGGGTCCAATATCACTTCAAGACCGAGCAAGGGAACCAGACCTTCACGGGCGAAGAGGCAGACCGCATGAAAAGCATTGACCCTGACTGTGCAACCCGTGACCTCTGTGAAGCGATAGCTCGGGGTGAATATCCAGCCTGGCGACTGGAAGTACAGATCATGACACCTGAGCAGGCCAAAGATTATAGATTCGACCCGTTTGATATCACCAAGGTATGGCCGCATGCAGATTTTCCGCCCATTGACGTTGGCCGCATGGTCCTGAACAGAAATCCGGAAAATTATTTTGCCGAAGTAGAGCAGTCGGCATTCTCTCCCGGCAACTTTGTGCCCGGTATTGGACCTTCTCCCGACAAAATGCTGCAGGGAAGACTTTTTAGCTACCATGATACCCATCGGCATCGCTTAGGTGTTAACTATCATTTGCTACCGGTTAACTCTGCCAAAGCTTGCCCAATGCACAACTATCAGCGGGACGGGTTCATGCGCACTGACAATAACGGTGGCAGCGGGCCGAATTACTGGCCTAACAGCTTTGGTGGACCAGATCCCAAACCCAAGGCGGTAGAACCTTCATTTGAATTATCCGGCAAGGCGGATCGCCATGCATACACCCTTGTTGATGATGACTTTGTCCAGCCAGGTGATTTGTACCGTAAAGTGATGACAGATCAGGACAGGACAAATCTAGTAAACAATATTGTGGGGCATTTGAAAAGAGCTCAAACTCGGATCCAATTACGCCAGACTGCACTTTTTTACAAGGCAGACCCGGAATATGGCGGCAGAGTTGCTGAAGGACTGGGACTTGATGTGAAAAAAATCGAACAACTTGCCGGTATGTCCCAAGAAGACCGCGTCAAGGCCACAGAAGCATAAAGCAGACGTGGCACAACCAAGCGCTTAAGTATGGACCGGTGCCACGGTGGGCATGTTGCCTCATCCTTATGCAGTGGTACTTCGATACAATATTTTTCTGCCAGTGCCCTACGCGGCATCGGCAGCTTAGCTTTGCAAACCTCCTAGTAATTGAAACCCAAATAATTCCAAATAATTCTTGCAACCCGATACGTAATACGTTACACTTTAATTCATGATTGCCAAATTCAAACACAAAGGCTTAAAGAAATTGTTTGAATCTGGGATTATTTCGGGTATTCAGCCTCAACACGAAACAAGGCTTAGGCGAATTCTTGCGCTTCTTGAAACAACTGGAACTATTGAGGACATGGACTTTTGCCAGGTCTCAAATTGCATGAGTTAAAAGCAAACAGAAAAGGAACATATGCCGTCAATGTAAGCGGAAATTGGCGTGTTACTTTCAAAATCATTGATGGAGATGTTATCGATGTTAATTATGAGGATTATCATTAAAAGGAGTTTATTATGATAATGTACAATCCTCCTCACCCTGGAGACATTATAAGGGAATTTTGCATTGAAGCTCTGGATCTATCGGTTACAGATGCAGCAAAATCTTTGGGGGTTACCAGAAAAACTTTTTCTTCTTTATTGAACGGCCGATCAGGAATTAGCCCTGAAATGGCCCTTAGGCTCTCGAAAGTATTTGGTCGCTCTCCGGAAGGCTGGCTAAAGTTACAGCTACAATATGATTTGTGGAAAGCACAGCAGAAAACTGACCTTAAGAGTCTCAAAAGAATTAAAGCTGCATGAACTTTGAAGAAATTTGAGGATAACCAGGCATTTCAGTTGAACTTAACGAGAATCATAAAGGGGAAATATGTCAGACGTAAAAATTGAAAAATTGGCCGTGTTAATAGATGCAGACAACGCCCAACCTTCTATTGTTGACGGGCTACTGTCGGAAATCGCAAAGTATGGGACAGCTAATGTAAAAAGGATTTACGGTGACTGGACGCTGTCAGGCCTTAAAGGGTGGAAGGAAGTTCTTTTACAGTATTCAATACAGCCCATACAGCAATTTGGGTATACTTCAGGGAAAAATGCAACCGACAGTGCATTGATAATTGACGCAATGGATTTGCTTTACACGGGCAAATTTGACGGTTTTTGTATCGTAAGCAGCGATAGTGATTTCACTAAGTTAGCGTCAAGAATAAGGGAAGCCGGTCTTTTTGTATATGGATTCGGGGAGAGAAAAACCCCTAACGCATTCGTTTCTGCGTGTGATAAGTTTATTTTTACTGAAGTGCTGCGCTCCAAAGATGATTATAGTGAGAAAATAAGGCGCAAGACAATCAGCGAACTTAAGAAAGACACGAAACTCGTTAATTTATTAAGAAATGCTGTTGAGGCATCTTCGGACGATTTTGGATGGGCTCATCTTGCATCCGTGGGTAGTAACATTGCCAAACAGGCACCAGAGTTTGATCCGCGAAACTATGGTTACAAAAAGTTGGGGGAACTTGCCTCGGCAACACAGCTATTCCAAATCGAAGAAAGAGCTGTTGGCGATGGAACCTCAAAGGCAACTTATTTAAAAGACAAAAGAAAGAAAGAAAAAGAAAACTTCTAATAGGAGCATTCCTTTGGAGTTAATACTTAGCGATTTGCAAATTCCCATTGAAAAAGATGGTATGGATGAATATGTAAAAGCCGCTTCCCAGCAGTTGGAAATCGGCGCAGGAAATATAACCATAGCGAAAATTCTGAGTAAATCCCTTGATGCGCGCAGTAAAGAACAGTTTTATTACAAAATTTCACTGGTTGTCAGGACTCCTGATAGCTTTGAAAACAAGCAAAACTTCCCGGCCTACAGCGAACCAATAAAAGCAGACAGGAAAACAACCAACATTAAGGACAGGCCTATCATAGTAGGTTTCGGTCCGGCCGGCATGTTTGCTGCTCTTGAACTTATTGATTACGGGCTTAAACCCTTAATATTTGAAAGAGGTAAAAACATAGAAGAACGCTCCGTTGATGTTCAAAGATTTATAAAAGAAAGGGAGCTGGACCCTGAGTCAAATATCCAATTTGGTGAAGGCGGCGCCGGTTCATACTCTGACGGAAAGCTGTTTTCCAGGAGAAATAATAATTCGAGCCATGTAAATCGGGTGTTGAAGACTTTTATTAAATTTGGTGCACCTGAAGAAATAGGGTACATCAGCAAGCCCCATTTGGGAACTGATGTGTTGCGCGCAATTGTTCGTAATATAAGGATCTATATCCTAGAAAGCGGCGGTGAGATATATTATGGCTCAAAAATGACGGACATCCTGATATCAGAGGGTAAGGCCTCAGGTATTATAATAAATGGTGAAAAGGAATATCTTTCTTCAAGTATCTATATTGCTTTGGGACATTCTGCGCGCGATACCTTTGAGATGATGCATGAAAAAGGTATTGCTATTGAGCAGAGGCAGATTTCCGTTGGTGTGAGAATTGAGCATCCTGTTGCAACTATTAATCTTATGCGATATGGTGATAAATATAAGGATTTTCCTGGCTTAGGGGCTGCTGCCTATTCTTTGAATTATACCAATCGAAAACTTCGGAGGGGGGTTTATACATTCTGCATGTGCCCCGGAGGCGAGGTGGTTAATGCTTCATCTGAACAAGGCATGCTGGTTTTAAACGGGATGAGCTACTCACGCAGGTCATCAGCATTTTCAAATGCAGCACTGGTTGTAAGCTGTCATGCGGATGATTATAAATCAACCAGTCCATTGGCTGGTTTAGAGTTTCAAAAGGATATTGAGCGAAAGGCCTTTAACGCAGGAGGAGGAAGATGGGAAGTCCCTGCGCAAAATCTGATGGATTTTTTAGGTGAGAGCAGCTCTGCCGGCTTAAATAAAAACTCATATAAGATGGGGGCCATTTCTGCTGATATGAAAGACATTTTTCCAGCAT
>VMSQ01000325.1 GCA_013792055.1 Desulfobacteraceae bacterium | reverse complement strand
CATCAGGCAAAAAGGATATAATTTTAAAATACTCTTTCTTGAGGCAGATGAAAAAATATTATTACAGCGTTACAGTCAAACAAGAAGACAGCATCCTCTGTCCCATAACAAAAGCCTTTTGGATGGGATAAAAGCTGAGAAGGAGCAATTGAAAGGCCTTAGAGAAAAAGCCGACAGAGTTATTAATACTTCCTACTGTAATGTTCACGAGCTGAAGTCTATTATTTTCAATATCGCGCAGGAAAGCAGAAAACCTGTACAAATGAGGATAAGTATTCAGTCATTTGGTTTTAAATATGGTGTTCCTCATGGTGCCGATCTCATTATGGATGTACGTTTTCTTGAGAATCCGTTCTTTATTCCAGAACTTAAAGATCTGGATGGCGAAGATGAAGAAGTTAAGGATTTTGTTTTGAATAATGATAAAGCTCGTGTGTTTCTGCAAAAGTATCTGGATTTACTTGAATATTTGATACCTCTGTATGAAAAAGAGAGAAAAGCTTATTTAACAATTGCCGTCGGCTGTACAGGCGGGCGTCACCGGTCTGTTGTCATTGCACAATGCATATATGAAAGTATTGACAAACTTGGTAAACAGGTTGGAATTACACATCGAGATATAAGATTGTAACAGTTCAGCCGCTAAATAGTCGAGTAGTCGAGTGGGAAAATGGTCGAGTGGTTGACTACTCGACTAAAACCTGAGAAGGAGTTTTATGATAGGTATAGTTATAACTGCACACTGTAATCTTGGAGAGGCATTTATAGATGCAGCAGAGTTCATTCTTGGAAAAAGGCCTGAGGCCATGGTATCGGTTTCAGTAGATCTGAACGAAAACGCTGAAGTTCTCCGTAAAAAAATTGCCGAAGGAATAAAAAAAGTCGATCAGCAAAAAGGTGTATTAATTCTTACAGATATGTTTGGAGGAACTCCTTCTAATTTAAGCTATTCATTTCTTGAAGAAGGGAATGTGGAAGTATTATCCGGTGTAAATCTTCCTATTTTGATAAAAGCGGTTAATATTCGAGATGATGAGGATCTAATTGGCCTTGCGGTAAGCTTGGAGGCTTTTGGCAAAAAGAGTATATCTCTGGCAAGTGGAATTTTAAAAGGAAACAAGCGAAGATAAATTTTATTGTAAAAGTTCACCACGGAAGGACACGGAGTTTCACTGAAAATTGTAAACAAGTAGATTCCGAGCCGATCTCTTGGCAGAAAACAAGATCATAAAAAAAATAACAAATCAGAACGAAGCCCAATTGATCAATTATTTCAAAATAATTTGTTTGAGAGTAAGTCTATTGATAATTCAGTGTAATTCCGTGAAAATCCGTGGTGAACTATTACTATTTATTGAGGTTTTAAACAATAATAAGGAATATTATGAAGATTAAATTAGGAATAAACGGTTTTGGAAGGATTGGGAGATTAATATTCAGGGCCGCAATGAATCATCCTGATGTTGAGGTTGTGGCTATTAATGATCTCACGGATTCAGCCACAATGGCTCATCTTCTAACTTATGACTCAGTTCACGGAAATCTTGGTAAAGCAGTTAAAGCAAAAGAAGATTCAATTGAGGTTGCCGGCAGGTCTGTCGCTTTTACGTCAATCAGGAATCCTGAACAACTGAGATGGAAAGAGCTTGATGTTGACATTGTTGCAGAGTGTACCGGTCTGTTCATAGATTACGAAAATGCTTCAAAGCATCTTACTGCAGGGGCACGAAAGGTTATAATATCCGCACCTGCCAAAAATCCTGATATTACAATTGTAATGGGTGTAAACTCAAACCAGTATGACCCAGGACAACATCATATAATATCAAATGCATCGTGTACCACAAATTGTCTTGCACCGGTTGCCAAGGTGCTCCTTGAGAATTTTGGCATAAAATGCGGGCTAATGACTACCATACATGCTTATACAGGTGATCAGCGCCTTATCGATTTTCCGCACAAGGATCTTCGAAGGGCCAGGGCTGCAGCTCTTTCCATGATTCCAACGACAACCGGTGCTGCAAAAGCAGTATCTCTTGTACTGCCGGAACTGGAAGGCAAGCTGAACGGTCTCGCTATTAGAGTTCCCACACCGAATGTTTCTATTGTTGATTTTGTGGCAACCATTGAAAAATCAGGAGTTTCAGTCTCCGATGTAAACCAGGCTCTCAAAAGCGCTTCGGAAGGATCTCTTTCAGGCATACTTGGATATTGCGATATTCCGCTTGTATCTTCGGATTTCAATGGATCTAAGTTGTCTTCCATTGTTGATTCCGAAACGACTCATGTAGTAGATGACATGGTTAAAGTGCTTTCATGGTATGACAATGAAACTGGATACTCAAACAGAATGGTGGATCTTGCGGCTATGATTGGATCTCAACTTTAATTACAGGAGTCGAATAAGATGGAAAAACGTACACCTCTTATCGCTGGAAACTGGAAGATGTTTAAAACAATTTCCGAAGCTGTTGAGACTTCAGAGCAGCTTGTAAAACTTTTATCCGGGACTATTGGAAAAGATGTTATGATTGCACCTCCGTTTACAGCGCTTTCCTCTGTATCAGAAATTATCAGGGAAAGCTGTATTTCTCTTGGGGCACAGAATCTTTTCTGGGAAAAAGAAGGCGCATATACGGGCGAAATATCACCTGCCATGCTTGGATCAGCAGGATGTAAATATGTAATCATAGGTCATTCAGAACGGCGGCAGTACTTTGGTGATAATGACGATGCTGTCAATAAAAAAATCAGGGCTGCATTAGGATTTGGATTAATACCAATTCTATGTGTTGGAGAATCTGAAAAAGAACGGGAATCAGATTATACATTTTCTGTACTTGACAAACAGTTAAAAAAGGGGTTAAAAGGTTTTTTTCCGGATGATCTGGAAACAATAGTCATGGCATATGAACCTGTATGGGCCATAGGAACAGGTAAAACAGCAACAAAGGAACAGGCTCAGGAGGTTCATTTATTTTTGCGTTCTTTAATTGAAAAAGAATTTGGAGAGAAGCTTTCCAGTTCTATCAGAATATTGTATGGAGGAAGTGTAAACCCAGGCAATATTTCAGAACTTATGGCCATGCCCGATATTGATGGAGTCCTTGTCGGAGGGGCAAGCCTGAATCCTGATACTTTCAGTAAGATTGTCAATTACAAATAATCGTGAACCGTGAACCTAACAATCTGAGTAGTTATAATATTAAAACGGTAATATGCCAGTAATATTAATAATAATACATGTTATAGTCTGCATAGCTCTAATTATGATCGTTTTGCTGCAGACAGGAAAAGGGGCGGATATGGGGGCTGCTTTTGGAGGCGGTTCCAGTCAGACTCTTTTCGGAAGTACGGGTGCGTCAACTTTTTTAACCAAAGCAACAACAGCGGCAGCTATAGTGTTTATGCTAACATCTTTGGGGCTTGCATATATGTCCGGTCATAAAACCGGAGATTCCATTGTGATTGACACAAAAACCCCAATAGAGCAGCAAGCCGAGCCTGAGAAAAACCTGCCGGTGCAGGAACCAGTACAGAAAAAAGAAGCAACAAAAGCAGCACCGGCTTCAGAGCCAGAGACCTCCCTGCCTGACGCACCAGTTCAGGCTGAGAAAAGTTCTCAGGGCTGATATAACAATATGCCGAAGTGGTGGAACTTGGTAGACACGCTATCTTGAGGGGGTAGTGGGGCGACTCGTGCCGGTTCAAGTCCGGCCTTCGGCACCAAAAATTATTAGAAGTTATTTTTGTAAATAGCCTTCCGGCCTCGCAAATGGCCATGCAAGGCTAATTTTTTTGCGTGTCTCGTAATCCCTTCCGTTTCAATAAGTAAACCAACTCTCAAAGATCTCTATTTTACGATCTATATACAGTATCCAGTGGGAAAATTTGTGGTTTGACCCTTCGAGAGCTTTGCATAACCCCAGTATTGTCATTGCGAGCGAAGCGAAGCAATCTCACAACCTGTTGATAATCCACAAGATTGCCACGTCGCCTTGCTCCTCGCAATGACCAGAATTGAGCAAAAATGGGGGTTGTGCAAAGGTCTCCCTTCATAGCGTGCATGATATTGAAATCGTATAAATGAACCAGGCTACACAATGCTCGATCGATAATTCCATTTCCGGAGGGGCACCAAAGTAACATATTTTTTACACAATAACGCAATGTATGTTACTGTGCAAAAAATCGCTCAACTTTGGTTAAACATTAAGGGAAATATCAGGATGAAAGATTTAGTTAATCGGTTTAAAAGATATTTATCGGATACGCTTGGCATAACGGTCACGTTGTCGAAATATGAGAAAGAAAACCGAAACACAAATTATTAAACCAGACAATAAGGTTATTCCCGGCGATCTTACCAGTGATATCCGCAGGCTCATTGAAACCGCCAGGCATAATGTTGCCGTTACGGTTAACGCAGGGTTGACCATTCTTTACTGGCAGATCGGCAGCCGTATACGACAGGATATTTTGAAGGAAAAGCGGGCGGACTACGGTGAAGAAATTATCTCGACACTGTCGAGACAATTGAGTTGGAGTCAGCGAAGAAACACCCCTGGGATTAATCCTCTGCGCCGGGAAAACAAGTGAGCAGATAGAGCTTCTGCAACTGGATAAAAGCGGTATTAAGGTGGCAGAATATATGACCGAACTGCCAAAACGTGAATTGTTGCAGCAAAAACTTCACAAAGCGGTTGAAATGGCGCGGAAACGGCTGGAGGCAAAACCTGCGTAGTGCAAAACGGAATACAAATGATGTCAGGGGGTAAACAAAAAAATCCTCGACAAATTAGACAAATACTGAACTCTACGGCTATTGGCAGTGAAAAAATTGCAAAAGAAAATCAATATTTACTTCTTGACGATATAAACTTATAAACTGAGGATGTCCCATAGATTCCCTGTAACAAATTGAAACGCTTTAATCTTTGTGATATACAAACACTATCTGCATTAGAATCGTCTGATCTTGGGTTGCACTGCTGGCAAGATATCTAAACTGAAAGAAATCTGTGGGAATAGTCAGAAACTATATAATAACTGGTTATACCTCAAAAAATGAAACTATGGGAAAACGAATAAAAAAAACTCTCAATAGAAAAATTCGTGACCTGGACGAACATTTATATTTTGTTCAAGAAGCATTAATACGAATTTCTCAAGGGGATTCATCCTACCTCAAACTCCTGTCAGCTGAACTAAGGGTGCTTGTTTGTTATTCCAGCGGAACTGAAGGTTTATTGTGGCGAATGTGTGAGGAGCTAAACGTTAAGGATTATGTATATGCACACTGCCCCGGCAACCTCGATCGTAAAAATCCACTAGCTGAAAATGTTAGTTTATTGTTTACAGAAATATACAGAGGGGGCTTTGGAGACCCAAGGCTTCCACCTGCCTTCTACTCACTGCGTGACATAATTAAAGACAATGAAGCTGCATATATTTCAGGTAAGGGCTTAACGTATGAGCATCTAATAAAGTCAGTTTCACAACAAATGGGCTCCGCCCATGAAGATGATGGTGTGGACCCTCATATTGCAGAATTTTATGAGGTGTTTTCTTCTAACAAACGTGTGGTCTGCCAACTTATTCAGAATATAGGAGATTTTGTACTGGAGGTTGGTTTTCGAGTTTTGCAATGGGCCATTGAAAATATGAAGTTCTATCCAAGGGAGAGAAAATTTGAAATAGGTTCCCCCTTGCCAACCACGCCTGAAGAGTATGTCTCCGACTTTGAAGAAGCGGTTCATCCTGAAATCGGCGATCAAGGCACTATTTCCTTCATCCTACACCATCCACACCATGACTGGCATACAAATGCTTCAGGGTACAATTTTGGCCCCTTTATCAAGGGACCAATTAAGGTACATGTTAAAAAGTACATAAACTGCCAATTGGAGATTAAGGTTAATGGCATTTTCCCTGAAGAAATTGTGTCCGTAAATAATATGCCACCCCTGAACCAACCAAGAGCTTCTGTAAGTATCACATGGCAGGGAGGTAATATTGTTTTCTACATAAACGGTAAACCAGTAGAATCAATGAACGTTCAAAATAATGTCTAACGAATAAGGTTAGATTGTGTGAGTGAAGCGAACCACAATCTGAACCGTTTGTTGGACAAGCCCGGATTATCTTATAGAAAATATCTTTTTGGAAATATGTCAGGATAAAGCAAAGAAGTTGGCGGATGCCGGATGCTTTAAGGTGATTGATTTAAAAAAGAGCTGATTTTAAGT
>VMSQ01000283.1 GCA_013792055.1 Desulfobacteraceae bacterium | reverse complement strand
TATAGACTTTCAGATAAATAATTTCACTGCGTTATCAGTCAAAATCCTCGACGACGTACACATCAGCACGACTTACTCAGATTTTTCCTTCTAGCCTTGTGAAATGAATTATCTGAAAGTCTATAAGGGCCTTTTTTATTTCCGGCGAAAGAATAGCGAAAGTTTATTTTCCATCCGCTCTAACTACATACAAAACTACGGCCAACTATATCCTGTTTTTCAGGGCTACGTCATTTAAGCTGATAACCCGCTGACTTAACGAGAATTGTTTACTTATGGGATTTTCTATAAATTCGAAGCACGAAGCACGAAATCCGAAACAAATACGAATGACCAAAATCCAAAATTCTAAACGTGCCGAGCCCAGCAGATATTGGATAACTGTTTGAAATGTTTTGGTCATTTGATATTCGAAATTAGATATTGTTTCGAGTTTCGATATTCGGATTTCGGATTTTGAAGTCCCCAGAAACTTCTAATATTAAAGCTTTAGCACCGACTTTGACGTTTCCCTGTCCGGTTTTTTTCCGTGTATACCTTTTTCAACACAACAAAAACATGTATTGTGAAAACTTTATAACTTGTGTATATTATTCAAAGATAAAGTCATAGATTACTGCAAATACAGAATTGTTTTCATACAAATTCAGGAGGAGGAAATGAGAAAAAATTATCAGAAAAAATCTTTTGGAACCTGCGGGAAAATATTGCTGGTAAGTTTTGCAATATTGTTTATGGCTGCTGCTGTGCAGGCAGAATCATATCAAACGCTTTATCCCTGTCTTATTAATCTTTCAGGATGGACAGGAGGGGAGCCGACTGGTATGAATATGAATATGTCCGGCATGGTTATGGTTAATGCTACACGCACCTATAGCATGGGGAACAAAGAGTTGACAGCCATGATTATGAAAAGCAATCAGGCTGCCGGCGGCGGTATGCAACAAGGCCCAGGCATGCAGGGTTCTGGCATGCATATGGATACTCCAGAGGCTAATATGAATATTCAGACCATAAACGGCTTTCAGGTGCAGACTGTCTATGACAAAAAAGAAAGTTCAGGGGCTGTTACTGTTTTTTTGACACATGAAGAGGCCGGGGGTGCTTTTTTCACCCTGTCATATGCAGGAATTTCAGAGAGCGAAGCCCTTGGTCTGGCTAAAAAATTCGACTGGGAAAGAATAAAGAACAAAGTGGAATCAGTTAAATAAAACATAGGTTGAGCGGTTCACCGTTCAAAGTTCATAGGTTCAAAGGTTGTCAACCCTGAACCGTGAACCGTGAACCGTGAACCCTGAACCGATCATTTTAGGTAAAGACAGGATGATAAAGATTGATAAGTGGTTTCTGAAAAAGCTTCTGAAAACTAAAGACATCAATTACAAATTAACTATGATATTTGGTTTCTTTGTTCTATTTCCTATATTGGGCTTTATATTCTTTGGCGTCAAATATAACGTACTGGATGACGAATTTGTTCCTTTATTCTTTATTGGTGTTCTAGTCTTTTCATTATTCGGATTTTCGGTATTCAGAAGCCTTTTTGCCGAAATAAAAAATATATCTGAAGAGATTTCATTAAAATATATTGACGGAATAACCGATAAAAAACTTCAAACCGATACAGATGAGTTGCATAAAATTGTCCTGTCTTTTAAAGCAGTTGAAAATCAATTCTTTAATACTTCCAGCCAGCTTCAAAAAAGGTCTTCAGAGCTCTCAGCATTAAAAGAACTTTCAGAGCTTTATTACGTTACCGTCGATCCCATGGAAATTTTGTATGTTATGCTTGAGCGTTCTCTAATATTAACAAACTCAGACATCGGATCAGTTATGATAATGGACAGGAATCAAAGTTCATTTATTGTGAAGGCGAGTATTGGAGCCGGATATTTTATCAAGATAGATGACAAGATAGATTTTAAAACCAGCATTGCCAAGTATGCAGTCATAAATAAGTCTCCCATTGTGGTCGAGGATATTGAAAAAGATTCCCGGTTCGGAAGAATAAACCGTCCTCAATATGCCTCTAAATCTTTTGTCTGCATGCCGATCAAGACAAGCAAAGATATTGTGGGAGTACTTACAATTTCCCGAAAGAAAGATGATAAAGTTTTCACACAAGAGGATGTCGAGGCCCTGATACCTCTATTGAGCAGCGCGGCTTTTACATATGAAAACCTGCGTCTTATGGGAGAAAACGAGCAAAAAGGACTATCTCTGAAAGCCATTGAAAAAATTTTTAAGGTTATAAACTCAAGTTTCAGGAACAGCGAACTGTTGCATGCAGTTTTGAATGAGATTCAATCAATAGTTCCTTTTGATATTGCCGTTGTGATGATAAAAGCAGAAAACACTTCTAATTATATAACGATTTTTGATTTACTGGCTAATGAGCATACGAGCATAATAAAAGGCTCTCAATATTTCTACCAGCAGGGCAGCGTTATAGATAATGCACTAAAACAGGACGCCACCATAATTATAGAAGATACCTCAGTACTTTCCAGCGAGGTTGAAAAAAAACTCTTTTTAGATCAAGGCTGCAAGTCATGTATTCTTGCTCCATTGAAAATGGACGGAGTCGTTAAAGGAATACTGGCTCTATATGCAAAGAAGCCGGATACATTTTATGATGCTCAGGAGTTAATAGAATGGATGGCAAATGCGCTTTCTATTGCCATAGAGCGTAACAGGTTGTCTAAATCCGTTATTAAACGCAATAAAGAATTGGATTCAATCAAACAAATTGGGAACGCCCTTGCTTCATCAACTTTCGATGTGAACAAGGTACTTGAGTATACAATGGACATGATTCGAGTGATAATGGACGTGGAAGCAGGTTCTCTTTATCTTGTTAATGATGAAGAACTCGAGTTTACGGTTGGATTTAATGTTAAAGTAGAACCTATTAAAAAGCTTCAGCTTAAAGTTGGCCAGGGAATTGCCGGTTATGCTGCGGCACGGGGAGAATCTATCACTATAAATGATGTACAGAAGTCGCCGCACTTTGATTCTGAAATAGATGAAGCTACAGGCTTTAAGACGTTGTCAGCATTGTGTGTACCAATGATTTCTAAAGGGAAAGTCATTGGAGTGCTTGAGGTTCTCAACAAGATAAAAGGTGATTTTAGCACCAGTGATGGAGACCTGTTAAAGTCTATAGCATCATCGGTGAGCATTGCCATAGAAAATGCCCGCCTTTATAAGGAAACTGTTTCTATGGCCAAACATGAGCGGAGTATACGGAATATGTTTCAGCAGTTTGTGCCCAAGGAGGTCGTGGATAAGATTATACATGATTCTGAAATAGGAGAAACAACTATTGAAGAGTTAAAAACAATTACTCTGCTCAATATCGATATAAGAGGATTTTCAGGACTTGTCAGAAAAATCGGACCTCACAAAATGGTGACTCTGCTTAATCATTTTTTTTCGGTAATGGGTGGTATTGTTTTCAAACATAAGGGGATTGTAGATAAATACTTAGGTGACGGGTTGCTGGCGCTTTTTGGAGTGCCTGTTTCAAGCACAAGGGATGCAGATAATGCTGTGTCGGCAGCACTCGAAATGAAGAAGTCCATCTCTCCTTTAAGTGATTATTTTCTCAAGGAGTTGGGTTTTGCTGTAAGCATAGGTATCAGTATTCATACCGGTGAGGTAGTTGTAGGCAACTTCGGTTTTGAGAGGAAAATGGATTACACTGTGATAGGTGATCCGGTGAATGATGTTTTCAGGTTGCAAACCCTTACCAAATCCTTTCCGAATGGCATTTTAATCAGCGAAAATGCTTGCCGTTCAGCCCGATCCCGTCTGGAATTGCGTGATGTCGAAGCTACTCTCGGGGAGTTGAAAATATACGAACTTCTTGATCTTAAAAAGGACATAAAATGAAACTTGAAAATTGGATAGAGAAGAAATCCTTAAAAGGTAAGGCCCTACATTATAAACTCACTATAATATTTGGTCTCTTTTTTTTGTTTCCGGTGTTGGGTTTTCTAATGTTTGGAATCAGATATAACTTGATGAATGATGAATATATTTTACTGTTTTTTCTGGGCGTTCTCATTTTTTCATTGTTAGGATATATCATGCTAAGGAAGTTGTTCGGTGAGATAGCTGATATATCCAAAAGTATTTCTCAGAAAAGTATTGAACAGTTTGGAGGAGAGTCGCAGACGGGCACGGATGAAATACGCAATATTGCCCAATCTTTTAATGCGATCGAGAATCAATTCAGTAAGACTTTCCAGCAGCTTCAAAAGAAGTCTTCTGAAATATCAATACTAAAGGAACTTTCTGAACTTTGCTATGTTACATTTGATTCAAATGAAATCCTTTATGTCACTCTGGAGCGTTCCCTTATATTAACCAATTCAGACGTTGGTTCAGCCATGATTTTAGACCGAGACCGAAATTTGTTTATTGTAAGGGCGACTATTGGAGCAGGCGAATATGTCAAGATAGATGATAAGATAGATTTTGAAACCAGCATTGCCAAATATGCTGTGATCAATAAATCGCCTATTGTGGTTGAAGATATTGAAAAGGATACCAGGTTTGGAAGGGCAAACCGTCCTCAATATGCCTCTAAATCGTTTGTTTGTATGCCGATCAAGACAAGTAAAGACATTATTGGAGTGCTTACAATTTCGCGTAGAAAAGATGATAAAATTTATTCACAGGGCGACGTTGATATTTTAACGCCCCTTTTGAGTAACGCTGCTTTTACATATGAGAACCTCCGTCTTTTGAAGGATAATGAAAAGGGAGAGCTAATTCTGAAGATCGTTGAGAAAATCTATAATGTAATAAACTCAAGTTTAAGGGATAGCGAACTTTTACATGCCATTATGAATGAAATTCAAGTTATCGTTCCGTTTAGTATAGCCATGGTGATAACCAGAGTTGAAAACATTTCCGATCAGATAAAAATTATTGATTTGCTGGCCAATGAGCCAACAGATATTCCCCCCAAAGCCTTTTATCAATACCAGCAAGGTAGCATCATAGATAAGGTCCTGAGACAGGGAAGTACACTTATTATAGATGATACCAGTGTGCTTTCCAGCGAGATTGAGAAAAAACTCTTTGTGGAACCGGGTTACAAGTCATGCATTCTTACGCCATTGAAGATGAGTGGGGTTATAAATGGAATACTTGTGTTAACTGCACAGGAGTCAGACATGTTTTACTCTGCTCGAGAGCTAGTGGAATGGATGGCAAATGCACTTTCTATTGCTATAGAGCGCAACAGGCTGTCTGAATCTGTTGTTAAACGCAACAAAGAATTGGATTCGATCAAACAAATTGGAAGCGCCCTTGCTTCATCAACTTTTGATATGAACAAGGTTCTTAAATATACAATGGATATGATTCAAGTAATTATGAACGTTGAAGCGGGTACTCTATATCTTGTGAAGGGAAACGAGCTTGAGTTTGCTGCTGGATTTAATATTGAACTTGAATCTCTGAAAGATATGAAAAATTTGCAACTTAAAATGGGTCAGGGAATTGCCGGTTATGTGGCGGCACGGGGGGAATCAATTATTATAAACGATACTATTAAGTCACCGCATTTTGACCCTGAAATAGATAAAACTACAGGCTTTAAGACGTTGTCGGCATTGTGTGTGCCGATGATTTCTCAGGGAAAGGTGATTGGAGTTCTTGAGGTGCTCAATAAAATAAATGGCGATTTTGGCCCCAATGATGAAGACCTCCTGCAGTCAATCGCATCGTCGGTAAGTATTGCCATTGAAAATGCCCGCCTTTACAAGGAAACAGTTTCAATGGCCGAACATGAGCGTGGGGTAAGGAGTGTGTTTCAGAAATTTGTACCCAAGGAGATTGTAGATAAAATCATCCTGGGTGCAGAAACAGAAAAGGAGATGCTTGAGGAGGTAAAGACTCTTACCCTGCTGAATATTGATATCAGGGGATTTTCAAAGCTTTCAAGAAAAATCGGTTCCCAGAAAACAGTTCCTCTGCTTAATTATTTCTTTTCTGTTATGGGGGGTATAGTGTTCAAAAATCATGGTATGGTGGACAAGTACCTGGGTGATGGACTGCTGGCACTTTTTGGAGCGCCTGTTTCAAGCACAATGGATGCGGATAATGCTGTACAGGCGGCGCTTGAAATGAAGAAGTCAGTTGCAACTGTAAATGATTATTTTGCCAAAAAATTTGATGCTTCCATAAGCATAGGCATAAGTATTCATACGGGCGAAGTCGTTGTGGGCGGCTTCGGCTTTGACATGAAAATGGATTATACGGTTATTGGCGATCCTGTGAATGATGTATTTAAGCTTCAGGCTCTTACCAAATCAAGCCCAAACAGTATTTTAGTCAGTGAAAAAACCTGCCATTCCGCGCGGTTTCACCTGGAACTGCGCGATGTTGATGCCACCCTCGGTGATCTGAAAATTTATGAGCTATTAGGCTATAATAAGGATTAGCTGATGATATTGAAGATTGAATATCGAATATCGAAATCCGAAACAATATCGAATGACAAAAATTCAAAATCAAAAACGACAGTGTCCACCGAAGGCTAATTTAATCGCGTTCAAGACGGCTCCTACAGTTTTGAACATTTGAGCATTTAGTATTTGGATTTGTGTCGAGTTTCGAATTTTGTGCTTCGCCCGCCTGCCTTGCCTGAGCCTCGCGATGGCGGGCAGGGATTTCCGGTTTATCCGGGTTAGGGATAAAAGCGTGAAAGAGACAGTATTAATAATCGGCGGATGCAGGAGCGGTAAGAGCAGATATGCCCTGGAACTGGCGAAAAAAACTCAGGGAGACAGCAGGATTTTTATTGCGACCTGTGTCCCAAAAGATAAAGAAATGGCAGAGCGTGTAGCGCGCCATAAAGAAGAAAGAGAAAAGAGCTGGTCAACCATAGAAATCCCAATCCATCTGCCGGAAGCAATAATTGAATACAGCCGAAAAAGTGATTTAATACTTGTAGATTGCCTGACACTCTGGATCAGCAATCTTATTCTGGATAATAATGACCTGGATATATCTGAAGCAACTCTGCGTCTGACCAGGTCGCTTAAAGACGCACAGTGCCCGGTTATTATGGTGTCAAATGAAGTTGGAACAGGGATAGTCCCTGAAAATGACCTTGCAAGACTGTTCAGGGATGCAGCGGGTATTGTTAACCAGAATGTCGCAGCATGCTCCGACAGAGTAATCTGGATGGTAGCCGGTATTCCCGTGCCGGTCAAGAAAGGGGCCTCAATTTAATCAATTTATGAAAACCCTGATCTCTGCAATACAGTTTTTAACCATACTGCCTGCCGGCAAGCCAAAAATATTTGACGCCAAAGGAATGATCCCATTCTTCCCGGTGGTGGGTATTATCCTGGGACTGATGGTTGCAATTTTTGACAGGCTGGCTTTAATGCTGTGGCAGGAACCTGTAGTTGCAGTTCTGGATGTTATACTCCTTGTTTTTTTAACCGGTGCCTTTCATCTGGATGGTTTGGGTGATACTGCAGACGGCCTCCTTGGGCACAGACCTAAAGAAAAAGCACTTGCCATCATGAAAGACAGCAGGATAGGAGTTATGGGGCTTGTTGCAATTGTCTGCGCATTGGCCATTAAATGGGGCGGGATTGCGGGACTTGGCGATCACCGAAGTCTTTTGCTTAT
This sequence comes from Desulfobacteraceae bacterium, assembly GCA_013792055.1. GTDB lineage: Bacteria > Desulfobacterota > Desulfobacteria > Desulfobacterales > ETH-SRB1 > B13-G4. The sequence continues at coordinate 8,638 of VMSQ01000283.1, read as the reverse complement.
AATTATACCTGCCTATGCCAGGGCAAGTATGATTTTCGGTATAAAATTCCTTAAATACGGAAGGCCTGAGGGCACAGGCCATGCTTTCTTCGGAGAAACTCTGAAGCTCTCGGCTTTCTGGGGTTTGCTTATTCCCCTGTGTATTTCAGTTTTTCTCGGATGGACAGGGTTGTGGCTCAACTTTGTTTTTGTCATTATAACAGCAGCTATTTTGCTTTATTACAATAGACGTATTGGATGTATTACTGGTGATATGCTGGGAGCTATGACGGAAACATTGGAAGCAGTTTTGTTTTTAATGGTTTCAACAGGAGCTTTACAATGATTATCGGTCATGGCGGAAATATTTATCAAATAGCATCTAAGCTTGGATGTGCTCCTTCTGAAATTATCGACATGAGCAGCAATTTAAATCCTCTTGGCGCTATGCCGGGCCTTATTAACTTCCTTAGGGACAGCCTGGCAGAAATAACAAGTTTGCCTGAAGCTGATTCTTCCGGCGCTGTAGCTGCTTTTGCCGACCGCTATAATATAGACCCTGAACTCGTTATTGCAGGTAACGGGACGACTCAATTCATATACTCGATACCCATAGCACTTGGAACAAAAAAGGCTCTTATTCTGGGCCCGACTTATTCTGACTATGCTGATGCATGTAAAATGCATAATGCAGATTACACTTATTTGATTAATGAGGAATCAAAGTCATTTGAGCCTGATATTAATAAGATTGAGGAGAACATTTCAGGATGTGATACAATTTTTATCTGCAATCCAAACAACCCCACCGGCGCTTTGATACCTTCATCCGATCTTGAGTCTCTTTGCAGGTCACACCCGGATATATTTTTTATAATAGACGAGTCATATATGCCGTTTGTTAAATCAGGGGAGAAAATCAGCATGATAAGGCTGGGCCTTCCTAATGTTATCATATTGAATTCAATGTCAAAAATTTTCAAGATCCCTGGTTTGAGAATAGGGTTTTTAATTTCATCAAAAAATATCATAAAAAAGCTTGATCCTTTTATGCTGCCATGGAGTGTTAACAGCATTGCCCAGGCTGCTGTGCTTTATCTTATGGAAAAAAGAGACGAAGTCGATGCTTTTATAAAGAAAACAAGAGATTTTATTGAAACTGAAAGAAAAAATTTTATTTCAAGATTTGAAAATATTTCCTCTATAAAGCTTTTCCCAAGCACAACGACTTTTATCCTTGCGCGATTGTATGAAGATTATAAAGCTGAAGATATTTGCTCATACATGTCACAGCATAAGATACTCATTAGGGACTGCTCAAATTTCAAGGGTCTTTCTGATCGTTTTATCAGGGTTTCATTAAAGACAAGAGATATTAATATGATGGTGGCAGATAAGCTTTTAAGTTTTCTTTCCTAAAAAATTTACCACGGAACAACACGGAGTTTCACAGAAAATTATAAACAATGAGGTAGCCGTTCACGGCTTGAAACTTGAAATTGGAAAGTAGAAATTTGGGAGAGATTAAAATAGAAGTTGGAAATTGGGAAGAACAGTACAAAAGCATGAAGGCCAAATTTCCAATTTCTAATTTCGACGTTCAGTGAACGCTTACTATTATTTTTATGAGGGGTTTCCCAATATCATTTTTATATATAATTTTTGCAGCCTGTATTCTTGATCTAATTCTGGGAGATCCCGAGTCCCTGCCACACCCGATAAGATGGATGGGAAGATCAATAAATGCCCTTGAACCTCGCTTCAGAAAATTTGATGTAAACCTTAAAACATCTGGAGCTATCCTCTCAATATCGCTAATCTTAATTACATGGTGCTTGACTTCAATACTGGTATTATCTGCCCAGCTTATACATCCAGTTTTGAAAACATTTATTGAGATAATTCTTATTTATTATTGTATCTCAATTCGCTCTCTCAGGGATTCTGCAATGGAGGTTTACAAGCTTCTCAATCATGGGGATCTTGGTGGTGCGAAGAAAAAACTTGCATTTATTGTTGGAAGGGATGTTGAAAAATTATCAGAAGAAGGTGTTGCACTGGCTGCGGTTGAGACAGTTGCTGAAAATCTTGTGGACGGGGTAATATCTCCGCTTTTTTTTGCGGCAATAGGCGGTGCTCCACTTGCAATGGCTTATAAGATGGCAAACACCTTAGACTCAATGATTGGCTATAAGAACGAAAAATACCGTGATTTCGGAAAAACAGCCGCAAAAATTGACGACGCGGCAAATTTTATTCCAGCCCGTTTATCAATACCTGTCATATCTTTGGCAGTACAGATTCTTTCTGGCAGAGGCTGGGGTGCATTTAAAACAGCAATAAAAGAAGGCTCAAAGCATACCAGCCCTAATGCGGGATATCCTGAGGCAGCTTTTGCGGGTGGACTAGGCATCAAGCTCGGCGGTCCTAACTACTACGGCGGGCAGCTTGTTCCCAAGCCTTATATCGGGGAAATGTTGGGGAAGGCAAACATGGAACATATAAGAAAAGCCTGCGATATTATGATGCTGTCATCGCTCTTATGGTTAACCGGCTTATGGGGATTTTGGGTTTTATTATGTATCCAAGTCTTTTAAAATCATACAAGAATATATATCCATTTAAGATAGGCGCCACATCATATATATATCCTGACCATATTATTCCCAATGTAAAAATGCTTGCTCCTTATCTTGATGAAATTGAGCTTTTATTATTTGAAAGCAATCCCGACAGCCTGCCGACAATGCAGCAAATAAAGGAACTGGTGCTGCTGGCCGAGCAATATGATTTGTCTTATAATATCCATCTGCCCATAGATATATCATTGACAGATAAAGACCCAATTGCACGATCAAAGGCTGTAACTGTAATCAAAAGAATATTTGACCTGACATATGTGCTTATGCCTTCAACCCATACCCTTCACCTTCCCTGTGATGAAACCTCCTTTGACGGCGATGGCCTGAAAATTTGGCAGGATTTTGCGGCAGATGGCATTGAAAAACTTATGGACACAGGAATACAGAGCCATGCGATTTCAATTGAAACCCTGACATATCCATTTGAATGGATTGAAGAAATAATAAAGGCTTATAAACTTTCAGTCTGCATTGATATCGGGCACCTTTTGGTCAATGGATTTGATGTTAAAAAAGTGTTTGATAAACATTCAGGCAATACTTTAATAATACACTTGCATGGCGTTGAAAATAAAAAAGATCATGTTTCTTTAAACAGGCTTTCATTAGAACAGATGGATCAAATCATTGGGATATTAAAAAGATATTATGGGGTCGTGTCCCTGGAGGTTTTTTCCTTTGATAATTTAAGTACATCTTTGACAGTTCTGGAAAAACACTGGAAAAATCCAGATACCCGCCTGCCATTGCAAGGCACGAGCGGGCAGGTCTAAATCATGACAACAGGCTTCTGAATGCAAGAAAATTGCGTCGCGCTGGAGTTAATCTCCTCGGTGGGCTGGCCATTACCCGTAATCTTGATGCCTTTTCATACACTGAAGGATTTCCTGAAACGGTTGCACCAGGGTGATGTTTTATAGGACAATTTGAATATGATTATTCGGCAGAACAAATTATTCTATACATTGAAGTTGGTGTTATATTGGATATCGACAGTCTGTTTGTTCTTATTATTTTTGGTTGGCATATACAAGGTTATCAATCAAATCAGATAAAACTGAATGTGAGATTTCCGTAGATACATCTCCATGGCTTAAGGTGCGAATTGATGGTAAAGAAGGGTTTGTCAGAGACGAGGAAGATCTTCTGGCATTGGGAATCCATCCGGCGGGCTGAGGGCTCACTCAAAAATTAAACTAAGATCAATATTCCGAAGGACTGTAGTACTCTTTATGCTTTGTCTAATGCCGCCAAGAGCTTTTAAAACTGTTACATGTTCCGGACAAAGCTTCAATCTTGTTTGCCGGAGTCCGCAGCGCTTCTTCCCGTCACCTGAATCTTTTTGTTATCCATTTTTTTCTATTATTTTAATGGCTTGGGTCATTTTAATAAGTTCTTCCGGTGAATAAACAGGAATTTTTGCGTACTTAAAACCAACGGCATCTCTCGTTACTATAGCTTGGGCGCTTGCATGGCGAGCAGATTCATATAAAACTGCATCCTCAAAATCTGTAAATTTTGAATTTATTGCTGCCTCCAATACAGCTCTGTTGACAGGTGCGATAGCAAAAATAGATAAAAGCTTCGATATCTCCTCTTCTGCTTGTTTTTTACCAACAACCTTGGTTGCAAGGTAGAAAATTGTTGTGACTGTCGTTGCCCCTAAAAAGCCAATGAACTCTCCTGCCTCAACCCATGAAAATATAACGGAAGCAGGTGCGGAAAACGGTTTGCGGTCAAGCAAGACATCAAGGACAACGTTGGTATCAACTAAAATATTCATAAATATTTTTCTTCAAGGTATTTTTTATAATCTTCTTCCGACACCTTTCCTTTTTTGAGCGACCCCATCAGAGAACGTGTTAGAGGAGAAATTTCTCTTTGCCCACCTGATAACTTCTTGTCAATGAGCGCAAAATAATCAGCAACAATTTTAGAAACTGATTTACCGGTTTTAGCTGAATATGACTTTGCGCTTTGAATTAAATCTTCATCAAGCCGTAATGTTAATTTAGAATTCATATAGCTCCTCCAAACATAATGACGTATAAAATATATTGTATATGTACGCCACTAAAATAAGTTTGTCAAGTTTGGATAACGTTTTGGACAACCTGGACAAAAAGCGCTATCTTTTTGGATCACTCAAGGGGAGGTTCCTTGGGGCTACTCGACTGCCTTCAGACGGTCTCTCAAGATTTTTCACGATTCCGCCCTTGCCTTTGGCTAATACTTTTGCTAATGTGTTTAGCTCATTAACAGGATTCACGGACAGGGGACTTTCACCCCATAAGTTCACGCCCATGCCGGGCGTACACAAGGCAAATTCACTCGAACAGGCAAAGGCGTCGCTTCGCTCCGTTTTGCCTGCTGGGTTTGGGGGTTATAAAGATGGAAAAAATTTTTAGCGGTCAAAAAACGGCAAAATTAGGTACTGAAAAGAAGCCCGCTGTTGTTAATGTACAAACAGAAGAAAGACTGAAAGAAGTAGCATTGATATTTGAAGAAAAGGGTTGGAAATATACAATTGGATTAGAACCAGATAAACCAGAGGATATTACCGATTTAGAAATATTATTGAATCCACTAAAATCAAAAATGGCCGAAAAGAAAGTTGGCCGCAATGAGCCCTGCCCATGTGGAAGCGGGAATAAGTATAAAAAATGCTGTGGCAAATAAGGCTATTTTACAATTCACTTTTAAACAAGGAGAAACAGATATGGGTGAAAAAGGGAAAAAAGACAAAGGCAAAAAGGAACAACAGAAAAAGGCCCAGCTTAATCCAAAGGAAAAACGAAAATTGAAAAAAGAAAAGAAGAAATAAATGCCAAGTGTTGTCCGGTGACCTTAAATCAAGCACGGAAGTTGAAGGATAAGTATCAAAAAGCTTGAATAGTGAATAAGGATTGTTTGCTTGTAAATTCAGCATGTTTGCCTAACTATCTGTTCACTTGACCGCAGAAGCCGAGCTGATTTAGAACATCTGTAGTTTTGCGGCAACTTATCACTTTTTTGATAGTTTTTCGGATAGCCTCTGCGTCAAGTGAGCAGTATGTTCGGCGAATAAAATAATCAAGAAGCTAACAGGATAAGCAGGTGCAGGAGGGCTCTGTATATGACTGATATTTCAAGAAGACAGTTTTTGTATCTTTCTGCTGCCTCCCCCTTTATATTCCAATTTTCAGCTCTCGCAACACAAGGTGAAGGCAACAAATCAAATGTCATCTATCCTCGCACCATAGCAGTCTTGCAGGAGTCTTTCAAAACCGAAATGATAGCCTACAAGCATTACATTGGATACACTTCAAAAGCTTTAAGCGAAAAATACCCGAATATCGCTTATTTGTTCTACTCCTTTTCATACTCTGAAAAAGTTCATGCAGATAATTATGAGCGGATATTGTCCACATTGGGGCATGAAGCAAAACCCATTCAAATTGAGATCGATGTGCGTAACACGAAATCAAACCTGCAAAAGGCTGCTCAGAATGAATTGAAGAAAATTCAAACAACTTACCCTGATTTTATACTGGAATTGGAAACCGAATCATGCGAAGAGGCTATCATTAACTGCATGTACTCATGGAAATCTCATAAGCAGCATGAAAAAAAAGTAAAAGAAATCAGAAAATTCTCAAGGGCGTTTTTTCCATCTGTGAGCAGCAAAATTGAGGGGCTAAATCTTGATTTTCATGTTTGCAAGGTGTGTGGAGCTACTATTGACAAGGCGCCTCGTTCGCCATGTGTTATTTGCAATAAATCTAAGTCGAACTATCAGAAGATTGAACGGCCAACATAACCTTACTCTATGAAACAAAAGGTTAAAAATGGTGTCAGGTCTAAAAATCATGACAACAGGCTGCTGAATACCGCTGTCGTTTTTTATGGGAGAAGCGAACAGTTTAGATGATTGGCCATCAAAGTATTTATCCCCCAAGCAGATTATTGCTTGAGGATTTTTTATTTTAGGAGGGTAAAAATTTGATTGATAGGGAAATTAAACTTGATGAAATTCTGGATGTAATTGTACCGGTTGACATGAGGAAAAAGCAGTAATCTTTAAGGCTCATGGGGCGCACCTCCTGTTTGAAGATTGTTGTGGAACTTTCATCTTACAGTGGTGTGCCCTGTGAGATCAAATATTCAATCTGATCTCTTATACGAGCAGTAATAAATTCATGAAGGAGATGCTGAAAATGCCAGTAGATAAAATAATGGGATTTCCAAAGTCAAGTCCTGGCTGGGATCTAATTAAGACTTTGTACACATATTATGGTTTAAAAGATTATTTAGAGTATAAGCATTACGATTACTTTCGAAAAGATATAATACTTGAAATATATGCTTATAAAGATAACCTCAATATACCTGGTGAGCAAATATTTTGGCGTGATATTGCAACCGGCCAACTACAAGAAGAAGATAAAATTAAATTATACAACTTCCAAATATCATCATGGTTTCCAAGGAAACCCGGAATTTATTGGACTTATTCGGCAGCAGTAGCAAGAAGGAAAGCATGGAGGAACCACATTGAGAAAGTTACCAAAGATATGATTGTTTTTGATATCTGGGGTAAAACGTTGATGTCAGAATTAGGTGGAGTAGGCTCTGTAAATATTCGGAAAAATAGAAAGAACGTCCTTCTCACAGCAACAGCCTCCGGCCTGACCGATGCTGGCATTCCACTAATCTGCCGCCAGTCAATATGGAAGAAAATTGCAAAAGAACTTAAAGCAAATAAGCGTGTTGAGGTCGACATCCGTGGAACAATCAAAAACATTCCTGTTGAATATGACTCCTTTTTTTTAAGAAATCCTTGCTTCCCAAAAGTTGCAGTTGTTATTGACTCAATATTAAATATTGATTTCAAGGTTTCAGATTTAAACATTAAGGTTTGTCCATGGACACTTTTTGAGATTGAGGACGGAGACTACCCTTATGGTTTTACATTTGTCACTCATGACCTTATAAAAGATGAACTGCAAGATTCTATAAATTGTATTATAGAATATATAGATCAGAAAAAAGGAAAACTTATTTTGACTGATTTTGATGAAAATACAAATTCTTTAAATGCAAAGTTTCCTTTAAATGGCTTAATGGACGGAACCGTTTTTAGTGAAGATGTCTTCAGATACTGCCAAGAGATCAAAAGAAAATTCGAAAGAACTTATTAATGAGTTGCTACCAAGCTCTTTCAGCAGATCGCAAAAAACCGCGCTCCCTGACTTACTTATCTGCATAAACTTTTTCAAGCTGTGCAGTTAGCCTTTAGATTTTAGCTGTTAGTTAACTGCACAGGTCCAATGCTTTCCAGCCAAATTTCTTTTGTAATCCAATATAGTTATCATCTAAACGGCAAACATTTATCCATTTTAGCAAAATCTTTCCGAAATTAAATCCCTGAAATTATTCTCATGCAGAGAATGCAGGTCTTTAAATTTTTATATATCAATATGTTGCATTGGATTAAACGGCAAACATTTGTCCATTTTGGCAAAATCTTGCCGAAGGCAAACATTTGTCCATTTTGGCAAAATCTTGCCGAAATTAAATCCCTAAATTATTCTCATGCAGAGAATGCAGGTCTTTAAATTTTTATATATCAATATGTTGCATTGGATTAATATGATTTTCTCCATTTGGTATGAGCCTTGCAGTATATTTATTTAACAATTGCTTTGTATTTAGAAAAGGCGGGAACCTAACAATTTTATATTAAGTTTAATAACTTGATTTTAAATAAGTTAGGGTTAGGGATGTTATTAAGATTCATTCCAAAGAGTTAACTATGTTAGAGGGAGGTGTACATGTCAAACATAAAGAAGGTCAAGGAAATCATGGTTAAATTGACCGATTATCCCCACATTCCGTATTGGATGAGCATTCGGGATGCGATTGCCATGATGCACAGCGTTTATGACAAAGAATCAGGCCTGGGCGAAAACCGTATGGTTCTGGTTTTTGATGAAAGCTATCAGCTTATGGGTGTCTTAAGGCTAAGAAACCTGCTC
>VMSQ01000154.1 GCA_013792055.1 Desulfobacteraceae bacterium | reverse complement strand
GGGATGCCTGCGTATAGTAAAAGAACAGTCAGAAATAGAGGAATTAAAAAAAGCACTGATTATTGCTGAATCAGCTTTTATGGATTTTATTGAAAATACTATTGAACCGGGCATGACAGAAAAGGATGCAGCATGGCTGCTGGAAAAAAACATGCGTGAAGCCGGCGCTGACTCTTTATCATTTCCAATAATTGTTGCATCGGGTCCAAACAGCGCACTTCCCCATGCAGTTCCCGGAAACCGTAAGTTTAATAAAGGCGAACCGATTCTTTTTGACTGGGGAGCAAGATTAAACGGCTACTGTTCTGACATCACAAGGACAATTGTAATTGGAAATCCTGATGACAGGTTTAAAAAAATTTTCAAGACAGTTCTCGATGCCCAGCTTAAAGCAATTAATGCCATAAGACCGGGAATAAGTTCAAAGACTGTGGATGAAATTGCACGAAACCATATAGACAGTATGGGTTTCAAGGATAAATTCGGTCATGGGTTAGGGCATGGAATAGGACTGGCTGTTCATGAGCCTCCCGGAATCAGCCCGTTAAAAGATACATTGCTTGAGAGTCAGATGGTCTTTACCGTCGAACCTGGGATTTATATACCTGGATGGGGGGGTATCAGGATTGAAAATATGGTAGTAGTCAGTGAAAATGGAGCCGAAGTGTTGAACAGCCTTGATGCATTAACATTACTGTCAGGGGTAAAGTAACCGTTGCATAGTTCATTGAAAAAACCATGAACCGTGAACTGTGAACCGACAACCGTAAACCGTGAGCCGTATCTTTATGTCATCATTAGACGTCCTTGTTGATCAATATATAAACTATCTGCTCGTAGAAAAAGGACTTTCAAAAAAAACCATAGAATCATACAGCAGTGATCTGACAAGATATCTCAAATTTCTGAAGACGATAAAAATAAGGACTATTTCTAATGCTGACACCACTGCTATATTAAAGCACTTGATATCACTAAGAAATGCAGGCCTTGGTTCAAGATCGAGAGCAAGGCATCTTGTAACGCTCAGGGGGTTTTACAGATTCCTTGTAGAAGAAAAAGTAATAGAAAATAATCCAACAAGAATTGTTGACCTTCCAAAAAGCGGCCTAAGACTTCCTGATGTCCTGTCATTTGAGGAAGTAAAGAGGCTGATAGACACGCCTGATATAAATAAACCCACAGGCGCAAGAGATGCTGCAATGATAGAGCTTCTTTATGCTGCCGGCCTGAGAGTATCGGAACTTGTTAATTTAAGGATTCAGGATGTAAATCTGGAAGCCTGTTTTGTAAGAGTTTTTGGGAAAGGCTCAAAGGAAAGAGTAGTTCCAATTGGACTTTATGCAAAAGAAAAAATCGACTATTACATAAAAACTTTCAGGCCAAAGCTTTTAAAAAATATTGCGAGTCCCTATCTTTTCGTTGCGAGGGCAGGGAAACCAATGACACGTCAGGGTTTCTGGAAACTGATTAAAAAATACGGACAATTAGCAGGAATAACCAGGAAAATTAAACCTCATAGCTTAAGGCACTCTTTTGCAAGCCACCTGCTTGAAGGCGGAGCCGACCTGAGATCAGTTCAGATCATGCTGGGACACGTTGATATTTCCACAACACAGATTTATACTCACGTAGCCCGGGAGCACCTTAAAAAAATTCACGAAAAATTTCATCCAAGAAAGTGAACTTAGTTCGCTTCGCTCACAATTGATCGAGTGGTCGAGTGGTTCAAGGACTCTAACAACAAATTATTTATCTGATATATCCTTCATCTTTCTTGACATAAAACTCTAAATTTATTAATTATTAAAATTTAAGTTATTATAATTTTTGTGGTTAACTTTTATCTTTCAATTGCTTGAAATCTATCTAAAATGCAATCCTCCTACACTGATAAAATGATATCCGGCTGGTGGACAAAAGGAAACATTGAGCCAAAAGTTGGCGACCATGCCATAAAGGACTCAATAATAAAGGTAACTAATCCTGTATTCTTGATAGGTATAGATGGGGGAATTGCTGTCTCCCAGGATGGAACTATAACTATTGGGAAAAAATTAGAATCAAATAATAACCACTATCCTTTATATGCATATGCTCCCCCGCTTCATCCTCAGGACCTGGGTGATTCATACTTCAAAAAAGTACATAATCTTCGCTATGCATATATTGCGGGAGCAATGGCTAACGGCATTGCTTCAGTTGAAATGGTTGAAAAAACAGGACGTGCGGGAATGATGGGATTTTTTGGCGCAGCAGGCCTTTCTCTCGATAAAATAGAATCCGCAATCGACAGACTCCAAAAGAATTTGAATAACCACAGCTTTGGCTTTAACCTTATAAACAGTCCCAATAATCCGGATCTTGAATCAGCTATAGTTAATTTGTATTTAAAGCGAGGGATAAGCCTTATAAGCGCCTCGGCATATCTTGAGCTTACTCTGCCGCTCGTTTATTTCCGACTAAAAGGAATCCATCGTGATGCCGATGGAAATATAGTTTGTCCAAATAAAATTATTGCAAAGGTTTCAAGAGTTGAAGTCGCCAGAAAATTTTTTTCGCCGCCTTCTGATAAAATACTTTATCAACTTGTCGACAGAAATATGATTACAAGAGAAGAAGCGGCGCTTGCGACGTCTATACCTGTAGCAGATGATATGACCGCAGAGGCTGATTCAGGAGGACACACCGATAATAGCCAGGCTATTTCTCTATTGCCGACAATAATTGCGCTTCGTGATGAGCTTGCTGAAAAATATAAGTATAAAAGACCTCTTTGCGTAGGACTTGGCGGTGGGATTGCTACACCCTCGGCAGCAGCGGCAGCCTTTTCTATGGGGGCCGCCTATATTTTAACCGGTTCCATAAACCAGGCCTGTGTTGAAGCCGGCACATCGGAAGCTGTTCGTCAAATGCTTGCAGAAGCCAGACAGGCGGATGTAACCATGGCTCCTGCAGCAGATATGTTTGAAATGGGTGTAAAAGTTCAGGTATTAAAACGCGGCACAATGTTTCCGCTTCGTGCTGCAAAACTGTACGATCTTTACTGTACATATGACGAACTTGAAAATATACCTGAAATTCAAAGAAAAATTCTGGAAAAAGACTTTTTCCATTGCAGTTTAAAGGATGAATGGGAGAATACAAAAAAGTTTTTTGCCAAAAATGATCCAAAACAGATAATCCGGGCTGAAAAAGATCCAAAACACAAGATGGCTCTAATCTTTCGTTCATATCTTGGCCGCAGTTCAAACTGGGCGATAACCGGCGATCTTTCGAGAAAAATCGATTATCAAATATGGTGTGGTCCGGCCATAGGTGCTTTTAATGAATGGGTAAAGGGATCTTTCCTTGAAAAGTACGAAAACAGGGAAACCGTAACAGTTGCAATGAACCTCCTTTGGGGAGCTGCTGTTGCAATACGTGCAAATTGGCTTCGCAGCCAGAAAATTACGTTGCCGAATAATGTCGGCCAAATATCTCCTATGGAGCTTTCAAAAATTTTGGAACTACTTGATGAACAGTAAAGGTATAACAATTGACAGCTAATAAGAAAAAATTAATAAAAAATATTCCTGTCGCTATTATTGGCATGGGTTGTTTCTTCCCGAAAGCATCAGGGTTGCATGAATACTGGCGTCTAATTTTTAAGGGTGAAGACGGCATTACTGATGTCCCGGAAACCCACTGGTCTCCTGATGATTACTTTGATAAGGATCCCAAAAAATCAGACCATATTTACTGTAAGAGAGGTGGATTCCTTTCGGCTGTTCCGTTTGATCCTACTGAATTCGGTATCCTTCCTTCTTCTCTTGAAGCAACTGATACCTCCCAGATCCTGGGCCTGCTTGCAGCTAAAACAGCGCTTGAAGATGCAGGCTATGGAAAAGATGTTAACTTCGGCCGTAGCAGAACAAGCGTAATACTCGGCGCAACTGGAACTCAGGAACTTGCCATTCCCCTGGGCGCCAGGCTGGGGCATCCAATCTGGCGAAAAGCTCTTCACAATTCAGGGATTGAACCTGATAAAGCGGAAGAAGTTATTAAAAAAATATCTGACTCATATGTATCATGGCAGGAAAACTCTTTCCCGGGGCTGTTAGGGAATGTTATTGCAGGAAGAATATGCAACCGTCTTGATATAGGGGGCACAAACTGTGTTGTCGATGCAGCCTGCGCCAGCTCGATGGGAGCTATTTACCTCGCCCTCCTCGAACTTTCATCCGGACGGTCAGACATGGCAGTCACCGGCGGTGTGGATACTTTAAACGATATTTTCATGCACATGTGCTTTTCCAAGACATTCATTCTTTCACCAACCGGAGATTCAAGACCTTTTTCTAAACATGCAGATGGAACTGTTTTAGGTGAAGGAATTGGAATACTTGTTCTTAAAAGGCTTGAAGATGCCGAAAGAGACGGCAACAGAATTTATGCCGTTATAAAAGGTATTGGGTCATCAAGCGATGGGAAATCGCAAAGCATATATGCTCCCAGGGCAGAAGGACAGTTAGAGGCCCTTCGCATTGCTTATAAGTCGTCAGATATCGATCCGGCTTCTGTTGAGCTTGTAGAAGCACATGGTACAGGCACTCAGGTCGGAGATAATGTTGAGTTCAGTGCACTTAAACGCCTATTTAATGAGTCATCCAAAAAAATAAATACATGCGCATTAGGCTCGGTAAAATCCATGATTGGTCATACAAAAGCTGCTGCAGGAACTGCCGGGCTGATCAAAGCCGCGCTTTCTCTTTATAACAAAGTATTACCACCCACATTAAAAACTGACGAGCCTGATCCAAAATTAGGAATCAGCGACAGCCCCTTTTACATAAGCACCGAAACAAGGCCATGGTTTTCTAAAAAGGAACACCCGCGCAGGTCCGGCGTCAGCGCATTTGGATTTGGCGGAAGTAATTTCCATATTGTACTGGAAGAATACCATCGGAATAAAAATGAAATTTTCTGGGATGGTTCAATTGAAATCATATCTTTATCGGCTTCCACCAAGAAAGAAATCGAAAATCAATTTTGCGAGTTAAAAAACTCTATTAATAAAGGAATTTCATATAAAGAACTTGCAATTAAAGCTGCAAAAACCAGAAAAGAATTTTCACCTGATGATCAATTCAGATTTCTTTTAGTTTTAGAAAGACCATCTGATTCATCGGGAAATCCATCTGATGATTTTTCAGGACTTCTCAGCAAAGCATCAGATTCAATTGAATCAAACTGGCAAAATAATACTAAAGAGAACAACGGGAATTTGAAGAATATATTTTATGGGGGTCCTGAAAAACCCGGTAAAATCGCATTTATCTTTCCAGGCCAGGGAAGCCAATATGTGGGGATGGGGCGCGATTTAGTTTGCACATTCCCTAAGGCATTTAACATTCTTGAAAAAGCCAATGAAAAATATAATAATTCTGATCGGTTAAGTGATTTTATCTATCCATGTCCAGCTAAAACAGAAATAGAAAAAAAAGAACAGGAAAAAGCTTTAAGAAGAACTGAGATTGCTCAGCCGGCAATTGGCGCCGTTAGCCTGGCAATGCACAATATCCTTAAGGAATTCGGCATAAAACCTGACGCAACATGCGGGCACAGCTTCGGTGAATTGACAGCCCTTTGTTCAGCAGGCTGGATAGATATAGACACATTTTTCCTTCTTTCAATTTCAAGGGGCAATTCAATGGCGGCAGCAGGCCAAAATAAAGATCAAGAAAACGGCGCCATGCTGGCTGTAAAGGCAAGTCTTGAAAAACTTGCGAATCTGGTTATAGAAGTAGGCTCAGATATTATTCTTGCAAACAAGAACAGCCCTAATCAGGGCGTTCTATCCGGCTCAATTGAAGCAATAAATCACGCTGTAAAAATATGTAGAGATAAAGGATTTAAAGCAATAAAGCTTCCCGTGGCCGCTGCTTTTCACAGCAGTTTAGTTAAAAATGCCCGGAAACCTTTCAAAAAAACATTAAAAAAGATTAAAATATCCCCTTCAGAAATCCCGGTGTTGTCTAATACAACCGGCGAAGCATATCCTTATGATTCTGAACATGTAAAAAAACTGCTTGGCGATCACCTGATATCTCCTGTTGATTTTGTTACCAATGTTGAGAATCTATTTGAAATGGGAATTCGCACATTTATAGAAATAGGGCCCAAATCAGTTCTTACAGGACTTGTAAAATCAATACTAAACGACCGTAAATTTCAAGCCATTCCTTTAGATTGTTCTTCAGGGAAACAATTCGGATTGGCTGATCTCGCAAGAACTCTTTGCCGTATCGCCTCTATAGGTCAGCGGGTTGAACTGAATAAATGGGAAAGGCCTGTTTCAGAATCAAAAAAGCAGCTCATGAGTATTCCTATTTCAGGTGCAAACTATAGAAGCCGGAAAACAGAAAACAAAGAAAGACTTACTGAAGCCCCGGTTAAACAGGTAGAAAATAAACCTGACAATACTTCAGCCTCAAGCCTGATATCTGTCGAGCAAGATAAGGGGATTACTGATGCCGGAAAAAACCATACTATGGATAATAAAAAATCCAACTTAATTATAAACGCTTTAAAGACAGTTAAGCAAGGCCTGGAATCAATGCAGACTCTCCAGTTGCAGACCGCTGAAATACATAAAAAGTTTCTGGAAGCCCAAACCGAAGCAAGCCGTACTTTGCAGAATATGATGGAAAAGACCCAGCGCCTTGCTGAAGCTTCAATGGGTTTTAAGGTCGAAGAAGAACTGGTTATAAATTCATTAAGAGAGCAAAATATCATTCACAATCAAACACAAATTGAATCGGAAAATAAGAGCCCGGAAAATAAAAACAGCCCTTCGCCGGATAATATTCATGAAATCGAAAACAACCTGCTGGAAACAGTAAGTCATCTTACAGGATATCCCATGGAAATGCTCGGCCTTGATATGAATATAGAATCCGACCTGGGCATTGACTCAATTAAAAGGGTAGAAATCTTTTCTTCTCTTGAAGAAAAACTTACCAATATACAATCTGTTTCTCCCGAAATAATGGGAAGCCTGAAAACTCTCCGCCAGATCGCTGAATTCCTGGCCGGTGCCTCCGTTGATAAAGAACCTGAAAGTAATACAATAAATGCAACTGCCGCCTCATATCATAATACTGAAAATGAATTGCCGGAAATAGATTTTACTGAAATTAATAGAAGATTTGTATCAATTGTTGAAAAACCCTATAAGCGAGGGGACAGGTTAGATATTCCCTATGGCAGAAAAGTTTTTGTTACTGAGGATAAAAGCGGTCTTTCAGAATCCATTATTGAAGAATTAAAATCACAAAATATCGATGCTATGCCTATTTCAAAGGAGATATTGGTTAACAAGAAAGATCTGCCTAAAGCAGCCGGACTTATCATACTTTCAACAAATGATCTTTCTGCTGAAGAACAAAAAAATGGCAAACTATTAAAAGATGCTTTTATCCTCACAAATCATCTGGCTTCCGACCTGATTGATTCTGCGGCAAAAAAAGGAGCAATATTTGCAACAATAACCCGCATGGACGGTGCTTTTGGTTTTAAGGGTAAAGTTATTGCAAACGCTGTTTCAGGAGGGCTTGCCGCACTATCCAAAACCGCCTCCATAGAATGGGAGAATGTCTGCTGCCGTGCGATAGATATTGCCCCGGACTGGAATGATAATAAAAACATTGCAAAGGCAGTTGTTGCAGAACTTGCCAACCCGGATCCTTCAGTAAAGGTTGAAATCGGTCTTGATTCTGATCAAGCGTATGCTTCGCGGCATGTTTTAGAACTCTTATCATCACCCTATCAGCCGGGACAAAAAATCAGCCTTGACCTCAACCATGGGGAAGTCGTTGTTGTTACAGGTGGAGCAAGGGGAATAACTGCCTCTGCTGTTCAAGCTCTTGCAAAACATTCTGATTCAACTTTGATTCTCCTGGGAACATCGCCCGATCCTTCACCCGAACCAAAGTGGCTTGAGACTTTAGATGAAGAAGCGGTTATAAAAAAAGCTGTTTTAGAAAATGAACTCGGAGCAAACAATACCTCGCCCGTCATGTTGGAAAAAGCCTATAAAAAACACATGGCAAACCGTGAAATTTCAAGAAACCTGGAAAAACTCAGACAAAACGGGACATCTGTATTCTACTTTTCTGCAGATATTCGCAAGCCTGAGCAGCTTAAACAGGTTTTAGATAATGTTAGGTCAGCCCATGGTCCTATAAAGTGCATTATTCATGGTGCAGGCGTGCTGGACGATCGTTTGATAAAAGATAAAACAATTAATCAATTTGAACGGGTTTTTGACACTAAAGTAAAAGGTCTTTTTAATCTACTTGAATCAACAAAAAATGATAATTTGAGATATCTTGTACTTTTTTCATCTATTGCTGCACGAATTGGAAACAGAGGGCAGGTTGATTACGCTATGGCTAATGAAGTTTTAAATAAAATAGCCCAGAAGGAATCATTATTGCGCCCGGATTGCAGGGTTATCTCAATAAACTGGGGGCCATGGGATGGTGGCATGGTATCTCCGTCACTGAAACAAGAATTTAAAAAGAATAAAATTGAACTGATCCCCAAGGATGCCGGTTCAATGTGTATGCTTTATGAAATGATGGGCGACAAAAACTATCCTGCAGAGATAGTTATCGGTGCAAATATAATTCCTGATGAAGAAAAACTATCTCTTACCTTTAAACGTGAAATAGATGTTGAGCAATACCCTGTTCTTGAATCTCATGTCTTAGACGGCAGTCCGGTTGTGCCTTTTGCGCTTATGACTGAATGGATTGGGCATGGCGCTCTTCACGACAACCCAGGACTTTTTTTACAGGGCCTTGACGACATCAGAATTTTAAATGGAATCAAAATCGGGCATAATAAAAGACTGATTCGCCTCATGACAGGCAAGCCAAAGAAAAAAGGTTCTATTTTTGAAGTTGATGTTGAAATCAGAGATGGAATAAAAAGCAATGTCGAGGTAATTCATACAAGGGCAAAAGCTATTTTATCAGATAAATTTTCAGAACCGCCTATTCTTGATATATCAGCTTACGCCGGCTTTAAATCCTATTTCAGAAGCATGGAAGAAGTTTACGATAAAATACTTTTTCACGGAATTAAGCTCAGGGGTATAAAGGAAATAATAAGTTATTCGCCACATGGCATGTTGGCGCGTATTTCTTCAGCACCTTCGCCGGTTAAATGGATGAAAGAACCTTTAAGAAGCAACTGGATAGGAGATCCACTTGTTCTGGATTCAGCATTTCAGATGGCAATTATATGGTGTTTTGAGGAGATGGGAGTTGTTTCGCTTCCAACCTACAGCGCTTCATATCGTCAGTATCGGAATAAATTCCCCTCGGAAGGAGTTACAGCATTACTTGAAGTAAAGGAGGTTACAAAGCGCAAATTGAAAGGAGACTTTACATTTCTTGATAAAGATAACGTGGTTGTTGCGCAGTTAAGGGGTTTTGAGGCTGCAATGGATAACTCGTTCTTCAAGGCATTTAAGACCAAAGACGCTGCAAACGCTTAGAGGCCGTTTCAAAACGTCTCCTAAACTTTAGTTCGTCCAAGAATTTCGTTTATTTTTCCAGCAAGCTCATTCATTTTGAATGGTTTCTGAATAAAACCATTACATCCGCGATCCAGTATCCTGTTTGCTTCACCATCAATACCGAATCCAGTTGACAGCAATACTTTAATATCAGAATTAATTTCCTTCAATCGGTCATAGGCTTCGCCGCCACCAATACCGGGCATAGAAATATCCAAAAGAACCATGTCAATATCATCTCTATTTTTCTTATAAACTTCTATAGCTTCTTCACCGCTTCTTGCAATTATTACCTGATAACCGATAGCTTCCAACAAATCCTTGTTTACTTCCAGAATCACCTCTTCGTCATCAACGAGGAGAACTGTTCCACTGCCTTTAATCAACTGTTCGAACCTTCTTTCATCTTTCTCGACACTTTTAATAGATGCAGGAAAGTATATACTGAATGTGGTTTTACGATCTTCTTTTGATTCCACATCGATATGCCCTCCATGAGCTGTTATGATACTGTAAACAGATGCCAGACCTAATCCTGTCTCCCTGCCGATTTTTTTTGTTGTAAAGAAAGGATCAAAAATACGTTCCATTGTTTCCTTATCCATTCCTTTACCTGTGTCGGTAATTGTTAATACAACGCAATTCCCAGGCTTTAAGTTATAAAGTCTATCTTTCATATCTTGATGAGCCATATTGAAGGTTTTCAAGATAAGATCTCCTCCATCAGGCATAGCATCAGCGGCATTTTCATACATATTCATCAAAACCTGCTCAATTTGTCCTATATCAGCTTCTATGGGTAACAAATTTTCCTCAAGCTTATGATAAATAACGATTTCTTTCTTTGATTTGATAAAAGAATCCGAGGTTTCTTTTATAAGTTTGTTCAAATCAATCGGCTTTACTTCATATATACCTTTTCTGGCATATCCGAAGAGACGTGAAGTAAAATCGACGCCTTTTTGCACCTGCTTTTCAATACTTTTTAATCGCTCGTAGTATGGACGGGATGGATCAATATCCATCTCCATCATAGATATATGACCCTGTATAGCCATGAGCAGGTTATTAAAATCTCGTGCAATACCACCTGCCAGCGTACCAACAGCCTTCATCTTCTCCGCCTGATAATATCTTTCTTCAAGTTCCTTTTTTCCAGTTTCTCCCCGCTTGTACTTTACAATTCTCCACATTCCTTCCAGAAGCAATGCAAGCTGTTGGGCATCTTTTTCACTATAATTATCTTCTTTATTGCCGACGCCGGCCACAGCAACAATACGGCCATCATCAAATACCGGCACACTCAGGTATCTAATAATTTCCACATGGCCATTTGGATAACCTTTTTTATTCGGAATATGAGATGCATAATCATTTATGATAACAGGCTTTCTTTGCCTGACAGATTCTCCCAGAACCCCTAAGTTATTAACAGGATAAACAAGGGGTTTATTAATAATAGCACACTCTTCCAGCGCTCTCTTTGACCAGGAATGTATTGTAATAAGTGTTTCGTCCTCATCTACAAAAGCGAGATAACCTATCTTACTGTTGGATAGCCATATAGCTTCTTCAAGAGTAAAGTCAGTAATTTCCCTAATTGATGCCTCGGTCATTTGATTAAGATCTAATAAAGCCTCAAGGCGAAATTCATTGAGGCTAATTGCTTCTTCTGACAGCTTGCGTTCAGTGATGTCTTCATAAGAGCCAAGTATACCAATAACTTCACCACGAGTATTGTGAAGTGGAATTTTATTTGTTTCTACCCACGCTTGTTTGCCGTCAGCCTGAAACATGTCCTCTTCAATATGGTACTCCGGCGTATCTGTCTCCATAACTCTACGATCAGCATCAAGGTAGAGCTCTGTCTCCTCTTTCTTCCATGGCAGATCGTAGTCATTCTTACCGACAATATCCTCGGGTGATTCAACGCCGGCGTGTATTGCAAACTTTTTATTACATCCAAGATATACAGAATTCTTATCTTTCCAAAAAATAGCCTGAGGTAAATTATCAATTATTAATTTAAGCATCTGATTAGAACTCTGCGATTCACCAGACTCTTTATGTTTTGAAGTATTTTTTTCTTCCTTCATTTCGGATCCTTAATAACATTACAGCCTTATGGAACAACAGGCCGTTTATGAGCTACGGCTGACAGGGGGTCGGGCACTTCTCCCCTGATCTCTGATCTCTGATCCCTGATCCCTGTTTTTCTTTACACGTAAAAGCCCAGGACTGTTGTGCATATACATAAGCGATGAATTAAATCCTTC
>VMSQ01000326.1 GCA_013792055.1 Desulfobacteraceae bacterium | reverse complement strand
CTGATAATATTCCCGGCGTACCGGGAATCGGGCCAAAGACCGCAGTTTCTTTGATAAAGGCTTTCGGAAGCATTGAGCTTTTATATGAGCAGGTTGATGCCATAAAGAAGAAAAAGCAGTATGAAAACCTTGTTCGCTATAAAGAACAGGCATTATTGAGCAGAGAACTTGTTAGAATAAATGATAACGTATCCTTGTCCTTTACACCTGAAGACTTTAAATACAAAGCTCCTGACAGCGCCGTTCTCTCCGAACTCTTTAAAAAACTGGAATTCAGGCAGTTGCAGCAGTCTGTATTAAAGCAAACCGATCTATCCGGAAAAAAATACAGGCCTGTATTTAATATTGAGGAGCTTTCCGATCTGGTTACGATTCTAGAGGCTTCAGGTTTATTTGCCCTTGATACTGAAACTACCTCTAAGGATCCAATGGCTGCAGAGCTTGTGGGTTTGTCTTTTTCTGTAAAGGCTGATGAGGCTTTTTACATTCCGTGCGCTCATGAATATGAAGACGCACCAAAACAGCTTAAGCTGGATGAAGTTTTGAAAAGGCTTAAACCGGTACTTGAAAATCATAAAATAAAAAAAATAGGGCAGAACATAAAATATGACTGGATTGTCCTTTTACGTCATGGAATAAGGCTCTCCGGAGTAATATTTGATACCATGCTGGCATCTTACCTTATTAACCCTTCTAAGCGCGCTCACAATCTTGACCAGATCGCTCTTGATTTTCTCGATCACAAGACGATTTCATACGAGGAAGTAGCAGGTAAAGGTAAAAATGCTTCCTGTTTTTCAAAGGTTTCCTTGGAAAAGGCTGTACCGTACGCCTGCGAGGATGCTGATATTACGCTTATGGCTTACAATGTACTTATGCCCATGCTGAAAGACATGGGGCTTGAAGAACTTTTTGAAAAAGTAGAGATGCCCCTCGTGCCGGTCCTGATGAAAATGGAAATGACTGGAATTAATGTTGACAGGGAAAAGCTGATGATTCTTTCAAAATCATTTGAACATCAGCTTGAGCAGCTTGAAGCCGGCATATATTCAATCGCAGGGGAAGAATTTAACATCAGATCTTCACAGCAACTGGGAAGAATACTTTTTGAAAAGCTAAAATTGCCGGTGCAAAAGAAGACAAAAAAGAAGACAGGCTATTCAACCGATGTAGATGTTCTCGAAGTGCTTGCTGAGCAGCATGAACTTCCTGCTCTAATATTAAGACACAGAACAGTTGCCAAGCTTAAGTCAACATATGCGGATGCATTGACAGATCTTATAAACCCGGAGACAGGACGTATCCATACTTCATACAATCAGACGGTTACTGCTACAGGCCGTCTTAGCAGTTCTGAGCCGAATCTTCAGAATATTCCGGTTCGCAGCGATGAAGGCAGAGAGATAAGAAGAGCTTTTATCCCAAGAAAAGGATGGTCTCTTCTTGCCGCTGATTATTCTCAGATTGAACTCCGTATTCTTGCCCATTATTCAGATGATAAAATTCTTATAAAAGCTTTTAAGGAAAATGAAGATATCCATATCCGGACCGCAACAGAAGTGTTCCAGGTATTTCCTTCTTTAATTACTTCCGAATTGAGACAGCAGGCCAAGGTTATAAACTTTGGAATTGTGTATGGAATGAGTCCGTACGGTCTTTCCAAAGAGCTGGGCATAAGCCAGAAAATGGCAAAAACCTATATACATAACTACTTCACAAGATACAGAGGCGTAAAGGAATTTATAGATAAAACAATAAAAGAGGCCAGGATTTCAAAGAAGACAAGTACGCTGCTTGGCCGTATTCGCCTTCTGCCGGATATCAACAACTCCAATAAAAACTTGCGTGAGTTTGCCGAAAGGACCGCAATAAATACTCCTATCCAGGGGACAGCTGCAGATCTGATAAAGATAGCTATGATAACTGTGGACTCTGCATTTACAGAAAAAGGGCTTAAATCTGCGATGCTGCTTTCCGTACATGATGAGATTGTTTTTGAAGTGCCTCATGACGAACTGGATACAGTCAGAAGTCTTGTCAAAGATATAATGGAAAGCGTTTGGGATCTGAAGGTTCCGCTTAAGGTTAATTTGGCGGTGGGGGAAAATTGGGCTGAAGCCAAATAGTTATGAAAATAATCTGGATCTCACTATTAAGCTGATTTGTATTTTACTGCAATTGTTTCGACAGGTATAACCTAAAGCATAATAAAATCCTTTAGTTAAAGAAATATCAATAATAAACCTTGCTTTCAGCCTAAAAGGTGTTATTATCTTTTTAATCAATAAAGGTCCGTTCTTAATTGGTGGGCCGGTTTCGTTCTAAAGGAAAGTACCATTTGTCAAAGTGGCACCCTGAAGTCTGGGACTATGAGAATTTCTTAAAAGGAGGGTGTTAATTATGGCTAATGGAATTGTAAAATGGTTTAATAGCGGTAAAGGGTTTGGTTTCATCGAGCAGGAAGATGGTCCGGATGTATTTGTTCATCACTCAGCAATCAATGCAAGTGGTTTCAAGTCTCTTTATGAAGGTGACAGAGTTACCTTTGACATTGAGCAGGGTCAAAAAGGACCTGCTGCAGCAAATGTCACTACTGTTTAGACCAATATTTCTGAGTTAAAAAAAGGGCATTCCATCGAATTATGAGGGAATGCCCTTTTTGTTTGAATTTCTACGGTTGCAATAGGAAAAAAACAGCTTATATTTTTCAGAATACCCCGTTGAGACACAGCGGGGTATCCTGTTTTGAAAGATTGTAACTGTATCTCGCGGCATGGGAATGCCGACAAGGTAAAAAAGAAAAGGAGATAAAAATAATGACAGATCGTTCTAATATTACTCTTTACAGCGGTGGGCACAAAGGGGCTGAGGCTGAGTTCGGGAAGCTTGCTGATCGCTGGGGGATTCAGGAAGTTAACTTTTCGTTTGAGGGGCACGATATCGAACGTGATAGAGGGGTGCGGGTTCTGACTCCGGAAGAACTTGAAAAGGGAAATGTCAGCATGGAGATAGTCTCCACCCGCATGGGCCGGAACTATTCAAAGGCTGAAAAGATCCGGAAGGTCATCCAGTCCATTTTCCACATGGTAAACAACGGCTACCACGTGGTAGCAGTCGGATGGATACAGCCGGATAATACCGTCAAAGGAGGAACCGGCTGGGGCGTTGAGCTGGCAAAGCTCTTTAACCGTCCAGTCAGCGTGTATGACCAGGAGCGCAAGGGGTGGTTCTTCTGGAAGGATAACAGGTGGGTAGCTGAAACGCCTGTAATTACAGACAAGACATTTGTCGGAACCGGAACCCGAAATCTCAGTGACGAAGCCCGCATAGCGATTCGCGAACTTTTCGAAAGCTCGTTTGGGCCAGCAGATAACGATTAAGGAAAAATAGGGGGCGTCCCAAAAAGGTACGTCCTCAAAAACGTACATGTATCAAAGCTAATATCAACACACTGTTGCAGAGATCAGGTAAAAGAGGGTGTTTTAAGCCTGTAGTCATTTTAGATTCAAAAGTATCCTGTCAGGTCCATCGATAGTTATTGATTCTATTTTAACCGGTTCTTTAAGAAAAGAACTATAAGGTATGAACTTGCTTATTATCCCCACAAAATGATCATAATCTACAAATTCTTCTTTATTGTATTCGTTTGTTTTTTTAATTTTCCTTTTTTAGAAAGATCGAATGTAACTATTCAGCCACAGATTTACACAGATGAACGCAGATAGGTTTAAATACAAAGAATTATTCTTAGTTTTTATAAAAAAAGATCAGTGATGATCAGCGTAGATCGGTGGCTGAATAGTTACGATTGAATAATATGTATTTGTCATCTTCTTTAACGATTCCGATATAACCATTCCTGTATGATTTGATACTTATAATTTTCATCGCAAAGCAATACTCATCGCAAAGCAGAGGACGTAGAGAAATTGATTTTTTTGTAAAATATTTTTTGCTTATGAAGAATATATCAAAGACATCAGATAATAAATGGCTGGTTTTTTCGTTTGTGGCTATCGGCGTTTTCATGTCAACTCTTGATGGAAGCATAGTAAACATAGCACTTCCGACAATAATGAAAGATCTTTCCGCTTCATTTGCTTACATAGAGTGGGTTGTTATGATCTATCTTCTTACAGTTTCTTCTCTTCTTTTGAGTTTTGGACGCCTGAGCGATATTGCAGGAAGAAGAAGGATATATGTGTGGGGACTGATTGTTTTTTCAATTGGCTCCCTGTTCTGCAGCATTGCTGGTAATGCAATATTACTGATTGCATCCCGCTCTTTTCAGGGTATAGGGGCTGCTATGATAATGTCATGCACACCTGCCCTTGTGGTAGATATTTTCCCTGAAGCAGAAAGGGGAAAGGCTTTGGGAATGGTAGGGGCGGTGGTAGCTTCAGGATTGACTATTGGCCCGGCGCTGGGAGGAGTTCTACTGCATTTTTTTTCGTGGAGGGCTATATTCTACATCAATATTCCCATAGGTCTTTTGACTGCAGCAGCAGCATCCTTTCTTCTAAAGGGAGGAAGTGCAGATATTACCAGAAAGGAGTCATTTGATTGGGCGGGCGCTTTACTTCTTGCATTTTGTTTTGGGCCTTTTCTTGTTGCTGTTACTCATGGATACAACTGGGGATACACCTCAATGCCCATTATTTTACTGCTGTGTATTTCCATAATGTCTATTATGGGTCTGATTGTAGTAGAGACCCGTGTTACACATCCAATAATTGAAACATCACTTTTGACAGTTCGCCTGTTTACCTTGCCGGTTCTTGCAGCCATACTTCTTTTTGCAAGCCTTTTTACACTGGTTTTTCTGATGCCTTTTTATCTCATATATCCTTGCGGTTTTTCAGTAGATAAGGCCGGATATATTCTGGTTACACTGTTTGTTTTTCTTTTTTTTGTTTCTCCTGTTTCCGGCGCTATATCTGATAGAATCGGCTCACGTTTGCTTTGTACTATCGGAATGATTGTGCTGGCATATTCTCTTTTTTCAATTGCCGAACTTTCCCCGGCTTTTTTCAGTTTTCCTATCATATGGCGGCTTGCACTTGCAGGAATTGGTACAGCCATATTCCTTCCTCCAAATAGCTCTGCTGCTATGAGTTCAGT
>VMSQ01000268.1 GCA_013792055.1 Desulfobacteraceae bacterium | reverse complement strand
CGGATGAATTGAAAAAGAAAGAGACCCCCTGATAAAACGATATAAATTTACGATATGTAAATCATATCTGCATGAAAATCGTCTAATTCTTGAGTAGCAATGTTGGCAAAGTATTCCGTTTTTGATAAATGATGGCATCATGAATACTCAGAGATCCAGTTTCTTGTAATATCGTCAAGATGAACTGCCAAAGGAGCTTATCTTTTAGCTTCAAAGAAATATAGAAACCTATGAATAATTATAATATCAGAAAACAAATTGAGGCACTTATTGAAAAATCTCAGTTTAATAAAGTAGCAGAATTGCTAAAAAGGCACAGAGAAATTGTAGATGATCTATATATTGATCTAAGAGCAGAAGTTATTAATGCCGCTACTGAGGGCTGCGATGAGTTTTTTGAATTTATAAAGGAAGAAATATTATTAAGGGAAGGCATTGAGGAGTATAAAAAAGTTATTGAAGGACCACTTTCTGATATAGTTTGGTTTGTGGATGATGAAAATGTTGTGTGTAATAATCATCTGGAAATTGCAAAACTTTTATTATCATCAAGTACTGTTGATATTGTTGATGAAGAACGACGCAATTTGTTAGATATTTTTGCAGACCGCAAAGCAATGGAGTTAACGGACATTTTTCTCGAATCTAAATCCAAATATTTTAATTTTAATTGGTTAACTAAGAAAAAGAAAGCAATGCTTGATCTTCTTCTAACCTTTGGTGTTAAATACACAAATTTATCAACAGCAGCAGCTTTTGGGAGTATTGATGATATTAAAAGATTAGCAAGAGAGGGAAATGATTTGGAATTTATGTTGCCACATAGAGAATGGACGCCCTTGCATTTTGCTGCAGCTAATGGAAATGCGGATATTCTAATATTTCTTCTCGAAGAAATAGAAAAGGTTAGTGATGATAAAAATCCTACCGACTGGGTAAACGATCTTACTCCATATGATATGGCAATAAATCAAGAATGTAAAGAATTGCTGATATCATATGGGCATAATGGCGTAACAACTCAAAAGGCGTTAGATAAATATGACCGGGAACTAACATATTTGAATAAGGAATTTCAAAAAAATATACAATTGTATTTTGATAAATTGCCAGATGATTTTAAAATATTAAGAAGAAGATTTATTCCTGATAATGCTATTTATCCAAATAATTGGGACGAAATTTTTTCATATCTTGTAATGTGTCTTGATAATAAGGGAGATAAAAATATCCCCAGCCCGCCTGTTCCCTGGATATTAGCTGGATCTTGCGCACCGGATGTTAGTAAATTTGAGCGTTTTAATGAAATTATAATGTGGTCCCAACAATATAATTTTCTTGATGAATTGGAATATATGATATCTCAAAACAAGCGCGGCTATTATTATGGTGAAACTTAAAATGAGCAATTCTTTTCTCATACAGAAAAATTAACGTATAGCTGCTATTCACGACAACAACTTAATAGCCCAAAAATTTAAGGTTTCCAGTAGATATATTCAATAGAATTGTTCGATCTTGGCGTTATGATGTTGGCAATGTCTTCAATCAAAAAGTTTTGATTGCCAGATGCCTTTTGGATTCCTCATAGATTGAAGGCAAAAAAGCTGTAATTTCGCCCCCCGAAAAAAATCTGGAGTTTTGTGATTTCGAGACGGATGGAGGTTTAAGGTGCCGAAAGTAACACATGAAAGCAGTTGGAGTGAGATTCTCGAAATTTATCAAGCTGGCAATTATGAAAGCAACGCACATCTTAATGCCGAAGCAGCTCTTAAAGTTAAGATAGCCAAATCTACAATAGAAAACCAAGAGGCTATCCTGGAAGTTCAGAGGAACACGCAGCATACTCAAGGGCATATGTTGAGAAGCCAGAGAGGGATATACATAGCTACTTGGATATTAGCATTCGTCACAACTTTTCTATTTCTGGCAACCACTGCCAACATATGGATTACTTGCAAGACTTACGCAGGTGCTATAGAACAGGTTGAAGCAATAAAAGAACTCTCAAGTGCAATTAGGGATATCCCCAAAGAAGAACAGAGGTTGAAGAAATCGAATAAGGCTCATGAAGTGCTGGAACAAAGATTGGAAAATCTACGCCAACAGCAACACAAAGTCGTAAAGTGCTAACTTTAAATTTCATGCCGAGATGTTATTCATTAAAGAAACGTTTTACGAACAAAGGGTATAAGGAATGAATATCAAAAAGGGAATTAAGCGAATAGCGTTGGTAATAGCTATAGTCGCCATTGTGCCGGGATTTTTTGGGGGGGGCTCATTCGTTTTCGAAACCTGCAAGACTGAAACGCCTGAACACAAAGCGTGGCAAAAAAAAGTCGATGGGTGGTATGAAGCAAATCCAAATTGGAATAAGGGCCGTTTCCGCTTCTTTGAACCGTGGGTGGAGCTTGGTTCGAACCCTCCACGTGAAGAGTGGAGAGAGCCGCGGCCTACACACAAAGACCCACCAATTTGGCAACTTGTATTGGGGTGTATCGTGGCTGCTCCGTTAAGTTTTTTTATTGTATTTTTTGGCATTCGAGGAATAACGCAACTCGTTATATGGGTAACGCAACTCGTTATATGGGTTGTCGCTGGCTTTCGGGATAAAGGCGAGGAAGTATCGACAACCATAGCCAATAGTAAAGACAAGCAATCGCCATAAACATGGTACGACCGTTGCCCTCAACTAAATGGAAATATGACCTTGCAAGGAAGTACAGGACGAATTTCGATTTCTGCTATCTGCAATTCTGACCAGAAACGAAAAATAT
>VMSQ01000008.1 GCA_013792055.1 Desulfobacteraceae bacterium | reverse complement strand
TAACTACTTACTACTCGACAAATTCCCTACTCGACTACTCGACTATTTCCTTCAATCTTCAATCGAAAATCGTCAATCCAAAGGGGGTGTACAAATGGCTTTAATGCGAGCTTTTGCAAGGGTGGATGAAGAAGGCAGGATTTCTATTCCAGACAACATTCGAAAGGAAGTTGATCTAAAAGAAGGGCAACTGGTGGAGATCAAATTGTCCGGGCCTAAAAAAGCACAATATGTTGTTATTCACAAACGGGAAAGTGCCAGATAGATCGGAAAATGCAAGGCGATACGCAGTCGTCGCATGACAAGGAGGTTTTCAATGGAACAAGATATTCCAGGTCTTACATCCATTAATACATCTCAGAAGTCCAAGGTCCGATCCATGTCCAGGGCTAAGGGCTCAGAACACCTGGATCTTTTTCTACTGGAGAAAAATAAAGCTCGGCTGGAAAAAGAAAAGATAAATGTGGAGAAAAGAAAGGTCCAGCTCGAGGATGATCTCAATGGTATTAAAGAGGAAATATCAGAGTTAGAGGGCATGGTCTCCGGTGAAAAGCCTGAAAAGAAGGCTGTCTCAAAATACAAAAAAATGGTTCCCAAGAAACCGATGAAGACAATGAAAATCGAATATTAGGGCACAAATGGGAAATAAAAAAAACATTTCCATACGTAAATTGGCAGTCCTGGAGCGGGCAAAGGCGCTGGGTCTGGCATTCAAGCGGCCGCAGATGTCTGATCTTGAGCGTCAGGCTCGTGAATGGAAGCGGCAGGAGGAGGCAGAGAAGTCTGAGGTCCAAGATGAATCGAATGCGGAATGCGGAATGCGGAATGCGGATTGTATTCTTTCTCCTTTTAATTCCGAAATCCGAAATCCGAAATCCGAAATCAAGGATGCAGGATCCGGGATGCAGAATACAGAATTGAGTGACTCTGAGCATGCTGAGATTAATGAAGGCTTTGACTGGAAGCCGTGGCGGTCGGACCAAGGCGAGGGTGAAAAGAATTCCAAGAAGCCCGAGAGGTTGAACACCGCTTCTATTGCGCGTATAGCCCGTAAGATCATGGCCAGAGAATGGGCCAGGGCATTGGGCGGCACGAGTCTTGAAAGTGATCAGGCCGGTATTGAACGAGAGGCGGTACAATACAAGCAGAAAAAAGCGGCGGAAACGGAAAGAAAAGAACTCGAACAGCAAAGGGCTCATAAACAGAGGACAGCCTTAGAAAAAGCCCTCCGGTCTTTTGGCCGGAGTCTTTTAAAGCCGGCTAAACCCGTCACTCCGGAGTCGGCCGAGATCCTTCTAAAAGAGGCTCTTAGCGAGGTTGGGGAAACAATAAGCATAACCTGGCAGCCGGACGGATGCCGGATATTGCTTGAACCCTGGGAGGAAAAGAAGCTAAAGCGGAAAAATGGGGAAACGCTGCCGGCTGTATTCCAGACAACAGTTGACGATAATTTGATGCTCACCTCCTATCAAAAGATAGAAGATCCCTTATTACTCCGGCAAACCCGCAATGATATAATCATAAAGAAAATCCGGTTAAACTTCAGGAAATCGCCCGGACAGGATTTCCATGCCTTTGAAAATGCCGTGGCCGAAGGGGGGCGCATTATCCAGTCAATGGAAATAGATGAAGGCTGGAAGATAAAATTCGAACCCTGGGAGGAGATGCGAAAGCGAAATTTAGAGCGTAAAGGCCGGCCTCCCATCGTGACCAATGTGATCAGGGCAGACAAAGATTTCACTCATATTTCCTGTGAGAGAATTTGATTGATCCGGATCCGGAAGGGAGAGAGCTATGCAGAATGAGAGAGTCTCAGAAGTAACGCCAATCATCATTGATAAGGATCAGCCCGGTTTTATTCAGTCCGATTATGTCGGGGGGGTCATAAAGCGATCCATGAATTACATCAGGGCCGGTTTTCCCCTCCACCTCACGGGAGCTGCCGGTACAGGGAAAACTACCATAGCCATGTATCTGGCTGCCCAGATCGGAAGGCCGGTGATACTGCTCCACGGCGATGATGAGTTCGGCACTTCCGACCTGATTGGTGGTCAGTATGGCTACCGCCGGAAGAAGATGGTGGATAATTTTATCCATTCTGTCCTCAAGTCAGAGGAAAACGTCTCTCCCGAATGGGTGGACAACCGCATAACAGTGGCCTGTAAGTATGGATTTACTCTTATTTACGATGAGTTTACCCGCTCCCGGCCAGAGGCCAACAACGTGCTGCTGGCTATATTGGAGGAGAGGATACTGGATCTTCCGGCTGCCAGGGGAGAAGGAGGCTATCTGCGCGTTTCACCTGATTTTTGCGCCATATTTACCAGCAACCCGGAGGAATATGCCGGAATACATAAGGCTCAGGATGCCTTGAAAGATCGTATGATCAGCATCAAACTGGGCCATTACGACAGGGAAAGCGAGGTTTCCATTGTTCAGGCCAAATCAGGCATATCCAGAGATGAGGCAGAGAAGGTGGTGAATATTGTTCGTGCTTTCAGGGAAACAAAGAAGAATAATCTTCAACCCAGCATCCGGTCCGGCATTATGATAGCAAAGGTGCTGAGTGCGACCGATTCGAGACCCAGGGCTGATAATACCGACTTTGTGGAAACATGCATGGATGTGCTCAATTTTGATACAAACGGGTTCCAAAATCAGCCTGAGGAAGAAGTTAAACAGAGGATAATGGATACAATTAACCGTTACTGCTGAGAGGAATGCCGTGTCTCCAAATGAATTTAGACTTTTAAGGATTTTTGAAAAAGTTGATGCTGTGGGGAAAGGACTGGTAAGCAAAAGGCTTGGCGTTTCCACAAATTATGCCGAATATCTATGCAAGTCGCTATTTCGGAAGGGCTATTTAGAAACCTTGCCAAGGGGACAGTATCGGCTTACCCAGAAAGGTCTTTCTGTTTTACTTGAAGATTTGTTACGGATTCGGAATGAGCTCAAACGGAAGATGATCCTGTTGGACGAACACATGGAAATGACCGGATTAAGGTTGGCAAAGTTGAGGAAGATGGAAGGAATGTTCCATGAATGAATCTATGAGAAAGGCAAAG
>VMSQ01000309.1 GCA_013792055.1 Desulfobacteraceae bacterium | reverse complement strand
TTGTAACTATCTGAATTTGCTGGATTCCGGCTTTCGCCGGAATGACAGAAAAGAGCGTTTTTCGACTTTTTACGAGGCCATCAAATTTGGCCTTCATGCTTTTGTACCGTCAGTTTGTAGACATCCAACTCGTAAACTCGTTTCATCTCTCCCTAATTTCTATTTTCCAATTTCAAGTTTCAAGCCGTGAACGGCTACCAGATTTCTTTATGATTTGCTCGTGAGAAATACGGGCTAAAAAACTCTTGACATCCAAATTTTGATAATATAGAGGTATGGGCGGTCAGAACAAAAAAGACAACTACAATTCAGGAGCTGTTAAGTGGCACACAATCTGTCAGGCAACTGTTATCGGTATTTTTATTATTACTATTTTTTTAGTACCGGTCTGCCTGCCTGGTGCGCTGAAATAAGGTAAATTTAATAAGCGCAATAAGCCGTGGGCGGACTTTAAAACCCACGGTTTTTTTAGAGGCCGTGGAGAAAACTTCACGGCCTTTTTGGTTTTAAAAGGAGGAGAATATCATGACAATCTTGGGCAAACATATCCGCATGGAGCGTATAATCAACCGAAATACCGGGAAAACCATAATTGTTCCTATGGATCACGGTATCTCTGTGGGTCCTATCGACGGTCTGCGGGATATGAAAAGCATTATACAAAAGGTTGCAGAAGGTGGCGCTAATGCAATCGTTGAGCACAAAGGGCTTGTTGGTGAAGGCCATCGCGGGCAAGGTAATGACATAGGCTTAATTATACATTTATCCGGCTCAACAACTCTATCGCCCTACCCCAATGCAAAAACTCTTGTCTGTTCAGTAGAAGAGGCTATCAAGCTCGGTGCAGATGCTGTTTCCATTCATGTAAATCTAGGGAATGGCGGTGAAAAAGAAATGCTGTATGATTTCGGCAAAGTTGCCTATGAAGCACGCACATGGGGCATGCCCCTTCTTGCGATGATCTATCCCAGGGGCGAAAAGATAAAGAATGAATATGACGTTAAGGTCATAAAACACGCTGCCAGAGTTGGAAATGAGATGGGAGCGGATATCGTTAAGGTTTCGTACACCGGTTCAACAGATAGTTTCAGAGAAGTTGTCGAAGGCTGCTCTATACCTGTGGTAATTGCAGGCGGAGCCAAAATGGACTCGGATCAGGAAATACTGGAAATGGTTAAGGGCGCAATTGATGCCGGAGGCGCCGGTGTTTCCATAGGTCGAAATGTTTTTCAGCATAGAAATCCAAAACTTATGGTGCGAGCTATTTCAGCTATTGTAAATGACAAGAGCAGTGTGGAAGATGCCTTAAAAATCTTAGGATAGTCGAGTAGTTGAATAGTCAAGTAGTCGAGTAGGCAACCAATCACCATTTCCCCACTCGACCACTCGACCAATATCAATTTATTTGGGGGTAATAATGCGAAAAATCTGGGTAAGGGTGGATCCCTGGGATAAGAAAATGGTAACGACCGCTCTTGAAGGCGGGGCTGACGGAATAATGGTACCAGAGGGATTTACCGATAAAGTAAAAGAACTGGGCAGAATTCAGACAATTTCAGAGGACGGCGACTTAAAGATAGGCGATGATGTAGTTTTCTTTACAATTAAAAGCGGAAAAGACGAAGAAGAAATAGTAAAGCTCTGTCAAAATAAAAAGGTTATTCTTCAATGCAGTGACTGGACAATAATACCTTTGGAAAACTTAATAGCTAAAGGCGCTGACGTTATTACCCAGGTTAATAGTTTTGAAGATGCGCAAACCGCCTTTGGCATTCTGGAAAAAGGTGTCAATCATATTCTTTTTCATACAAAAGACCCGCTTGAATTAAAAAAGGCTCTTTCTCGGCTTAGATCGATGGAAGACAAAACTTCTCTCGAAGTAGCCAGAATCGTCGAAGTTATTCCTGTTGGAATGGGTGACAGAGTCTGTGTTGATACATGCACCTCAATGACTTCAGGACAGGGCATGCTGATTGGAAACAGCAGCAGTGCATTGTTTCTGGTTCATTCGGAAAGTATTTCCAATCCGTATGTGTCCCCCAGGCCTTTCAGGGTAAATGCAGGGCCGGTTCATGCATATACGAGGGTGCCTGGCAACAAAACCAAGTATCTTTCAGATCTTTCGTCTGGTGACCAGGTAATGCTCGTGGATTTCAAGGGCAACACTTCAATTGGTATTGTTGGTCGTCTTAAAATAGAGAAACGCCCATTAATGCTGGTTAAGGCTGCTGTTGGAGATAAAGAGATATCTACTATTCTTCAAAATGCGGAAACAATTCGCCTGACAGATCCTCAAGGAAAAGCTGTTTCAGTTGTAGCTCTTAAGCCCGGAGATGAAGTTCTTGTGGCAATCGAGGAAGGCGGCAGGCATTTTGGACACAAAATTGAAGAAACAATTACGGAAAAATAATATCATGGCAAATTCCGAAAATCCTAAAAACGATGATTCAACTTCAAAAATCAGCTCGTTAAGGAACTCAATAAATGATATTGACGACAATATTCTTGATCTTATCAACAGAAGACTTTTGCTCGCAAAAGAAATTGGACAAATCAAGGAACTAAACAATGAGCCGATTTTAGACAGTGCACGTGAAACAACTATAATAAAAAGACTTTCAAGCCTCAACAAAGGTCATTTAAGCAATAATGCGCTGCATCATATTTTCACCGAGATAATTGCAGCATCCCGTGAAATTCAAAAGCCTCAGTTAGTAACATATCTTGGGCCTGAAGCCACATTCACTCATATTGCCGCTATCAAGCATTTCGGCCGTAGTGTTTCATTTGTTCCCCAGCCGAGTATCCGTGATATTTTTTCTGAAGTTGAAAAAGGTGTATGTCATTATGGTGTTACTCCTGTTGAGAATTCCATAGAAGGGGCTGTCAATTATACCCTGGACCTCTTCTTTGAATCGAATCTAAAAATATGTGCTGAATTATATCTTAATATCTCTTTGGATCTTTTATCAAAAACAGGGAACTTAGATGATATCAAGGTAATATATTCGCATCCTCAACCAATCGGACAGTGTCGAGGATGGCTCAGAAAAAATTTGCCTGAAATTGTACCGGAAGAATGTAGCAGCACGGCTTATGCAGCCCAAAAAGCCGCTGAAAATTCAGAAGCAGCCGCAATTGCAAGTAGTGAAGCCGCAAGATTGTATAATTTGCAAATAGTTGCATCTAAAATTGAGGATTTTTCAAAAAATATAACTAGATTTCTGGTAATTGGGCGAGATGAAATCCACATGACAGGAAACGATAAAACATCAATTATGTTCGTAACTTCTCACGTTCCAGGAGCTCTCTACAGAGTCCTGGAACCAATTGCAAAATCTGGAATAAACATGCTTAAGCTTGAATCGAGACCAACAAAACACGAAAACTGGAACTACTTTTTCTTTGTTGATTTAGAGGGACATATCGAAGATCCAAAAGTTCAAGATACAGTATCAAAAATGAAAAGTCTCTGCCAGTACCTTAAATTGCTTGGTTCATATCCAAGAGCTCAGGGTTAAGGTCAGGGATCGGGGGTCAGTGATCAGGGGTCAGAGGTCAGAGGTCAGAGGTCATAAGAATTCAAAATTCTCAAGTTTCGCACCCTTTTTATTTATCAAATGTTTTAAACAGGCATGGAGGATGAGAATAAATGTTTTTTAAAAATAGCAAAATATAGTTACTCAGGCTTGCGTGAACGGCACCATACCCACTCAGTTAGTATGATGCTAAACAACCCCGGCATATATCCCATGCAAAATATCTCCTATGTGCCTGGCTTGGCCAGTTCCCAGGGCTTAGTGGTTTAGAAATGATACATTATTAGTTTGCCGTTTTTAAAAAACATTTATTCTCATCCTCCTTTGCTCCTCATATTAATTTTTATGTCATTGATGGAAGACAAGGGTGCGAAATTTGAAAAAATTTTACATTTTCGAGGTATAATTATTATGGATATTAATGCAGGCACATCGCTTTTTTGCGTTATTGGAGATCCTATATCACACAGTTTGAGCCCTGTTATGCATAACAGCGCTTTCGCCCATATAGGGTATAACGGAGTTTATCTTGCATTTAATGTAAAACAAGTTTCTTCCGCTATTGCCGGAATAAAGGGTTTGGGAATTAAAGGCGTAAGTGTCACCATACCCCATAAGTTAACGGTAATGGAATTTTTAGATGAAATAGATGAAAGCGCTGTAAAGATTGGGGCTGTCAATACTATAGTAAATAGACAAGGAAAACTTTATGGTAGTAATACCGACTACCTCGGCGCTACAAATGCACTGCTGGAAAAAACAAGCATCAAAGATAAAAATGTTATAATGATCGGGGCCGGCGGCGCTGCGCGTGCAATCGGATATGGCATATTATCAGAAGGCGGCAGATTAAAAATTGTAAACATATTAGAAGACGAAGGGAAACAACTGGCAAGAGACCTTGATGTAGAGTATTATCCATTACAGGATTATAAGGATTATAACTGCCAGATTCTTATTAATGCGACACCTATTGGGATGTCTCCGAATATTGATGAAATGCCGATTAAAAAGGAGTATCTGCAAAAAGATATGGTTGTAATGGACGTTGTCTATAATCCACTGAAAACCCGTCTTTTAAAAGAGGCTGAAGATATCGGCTGCATTACAATAGGCGGAGTATCGATGTTTGTTTACCAGGGTGTAGCCCAGTTTGAATTATGGACAGGGAAGAAAGCTCCGGTTGATGTTATGAGAAAAACTGTGCTGGATGCTCTCGATATTTATGATAGAAATTAAGACACAAAAAATAAAAGACAGTGAAGTTAACGTTCCTGGATCAAAGAGTTATACACACAGAATTCTTATCGCGTCAGCTCTTTCAGATGGAGTCTGCACCATCGTAAACTGTTTAAAAAGTGAAGACACCTTGCTTACCCTAAACGCTCTGAGGCAATTGGGTGTAAGGATAGATGAATACGAAGAGAAAGTTGTAGTACATGGAGCAAAGGGATTATTTAGTCCCTGCAAAGACCCTATCTATCTTGCCAATTCCGGAACGTCGATGCGCCTTTTAACCGGAATTGTAGCGATAGGCAATGGTACATATACGCTTACAGGCACAAAGCGTATGCATGAAAGGCCCATACAGGATCTCCTGGATGCCTTGAACCAGATAGGCGTTGAAACACACTGTATAAATGATAATGGTTGTCCGCCGGTAAAAATCAAGGGTGGTAAATTAAATGGCGGGAATGTAGAGATTAATTGCAGTATAAGCAGCCAGTATCTTTCTTCACTGCTGTTAATGGCTCCATATACTAATAAAGGCCTTGAAATAACTGTAACCAAAGGGCCTGTTTCAAAGCCATACATTGACATGACTGTTGATATTATGAAAAGGCTTGGAGTCAAGGTCGCTCGAGATGGATACAGCAATTTTAATGTCCATGGGAATCAAATATACAAGGCCGGCAATTACTATGTTGAACCGGATTGTTCCCAGGCTGGATATTTCTGGGCTGCCGCCGCTATAACCGGTTCAAAGATAAAGGTTAAAGGCATAACAAAAAAGTCAAGTCAGGGCGATGTGCGTTTTGCAGA
Source organism: Desulfobacteraceae bacterium (assembly GCA_013792055.1). GTDB lineage: Bacteria > Desulfobacterota > Desulfobacteria > Desulfobacterales > ETH-SRB1 > B13-G4. Next base: position 1,462 of record VMSQ01000309.1, on the reverse strand, counting down.
TGTTCTAAAAGAAATGGGCTGTAAGGTCTTTTATGAAGATGACGGCATTGCTGTAAGCGGTCATAAACTCTCGGCTATTGAGGTTGATATGGCGGACATGCCTGATATAGTCCCTACCCTTGCCGTTGTAGCGGCTTTTGCCAGAGGAACAACCATTATAAAAAATGTTGCGCATTTAAGAGAAAAGGAATGTGATCGTTTGGGCTCTGTGGCTAAAGAGCTATCAAAGATGGGAATTGAGGCAATTGTAACGGACAATGGCTTGACTATCAATGGCGGCAAACCTGTTGGAGCAGAAATTGACACATATAATGATCACCGAATTGCTATGAGTTTTGCTGTTGCAGGCCTTGTCGTCCCGGGGATCAAAATCAAAGATGAAAAATGCGTTGAAAAATCATTTCCTGAATTCTGGAATGTCTTTGAAGGGCTTTATGAATAATAACTGCTCAGGTTCACGGTTCAATGGTTCAAGGTTCAAGGTTAGAGAGCGATGAAGATTGAACGGTTTGAAGATATTGACCCGTCTGCCTCGCAAGCTCGGCGAGCGGGCAGGGGCATGGCAACTGGCACGTGAATTGGCTCTAAAAGCGCAAAGTAGCCAACCGTGAACCGTGAACCGTGAACCAGATAACCTGAGTAGTTACTACGAATGATGAATATATATTTAATAGGATACAGATGTACTGGGAAGACTTCCGTTGGGAAATATCTGGCTAATATCCTTGGTTGGCCTTTTCTTGATGCGGATGTTGAGCTTGTAAATGAACACGGCATTACTATTTCTGAAATTGTGGCCACACAGGGCTGGGAATCATTTCGAAAAAAAGAAAAGGATATAGTAAAAAAATTGAGTTCTCTTGACAAACACGTAATAGCTACAGGAGGCGGAGCTATACTTGATGAAGAAAATGTCACAAATATAAAAAAAAGCGGCATAAGCATCTGGTTAAGGGCAACTCCTGAAACTGTCAAGAACAGGATTTTAAAGGATGAAACCACGGAAGATTCACGTCCTTCTTTAACATCAAAAGGCCTTATGGAAGAGATCGAAGAAACCCTTATATACCGGAACCCCTTTTACGAAAAGGCAATGGACTTTTTTGTCGATACAGACAATCTCGATATAGAGAATGTATGTCTTGCTGTGCAAAAGAAACTTGTAAGCGTTCACGGAACGTTGAAATTAGAAATTGGGCATTAATGCTTTTGTACTGTTCTTCCCAATTTCCAATTTCAAGTTTCGCACCCCCTCTATGCAACAAAAGCTTTAAAGGGCAGGTGTTAGATAGTTTTTTTAAAAGAGCAAAATAATATGATTGATATTCTAAACCACTATACCTTGGGATTTGACCAGGACAGGCACATAGAAGGTTTTTTACCAGAGATAACATGCTGTGCATCTCTTGCTCCTTTCCAACTTACCTGCCCGCAATGCTTTGCCAAGCGAGGCGGGCGGGGG
>VMSQ01000166.1 GCA_013792055.1 Desulfobacteraceae bacterium | reverse complement strand
GATTATGCCATGTGGCAATGTCAAGTGTTATTATGTATATTATTAAGAAGTTGTATGTATTCATTTACAATGAATTTATTCAATCCGGTTACAAGAGATATAAATTCTTTGTCTTTACCATCTTGGTAGCATAAGCGCACACGGCTAAAGTCCCTTATATATCGATCTACGGCTAACATGGAATGATTGGTTTCTTTAGCAACAGTATAAGGGTCCTTTTTATCAACTTCTATTTTTTTGATAATCATAGCTTTGTGAGAAATGCAGCTTCCCATATCCTGTAAAGATCCAGGATGAGGCAAGCTGACATTATGCTCTTTTTCATATGTTTTTCGGTACTGAGAAACAGCACTGCCGTATCTCCAGGTAAGCAATCCGATGTCACGCATGGAAAGCAATGCACCCTGAGCATAAGCTTCTTTGGTGATTCGAGCGATGGCCTGTTTCATAATTTCGGACATGCGTATGCCTTGAGTTAATTTGCCAATGTCTTGTTCATCAATCATCGTTAGGGTGACGGGTACAAATTTTGGGTTTGCGGAATCGGCCCTGGTGGAAATAGACACTGCATTCCAGACAACTTGACCCGGCTTTAAGTGATCTTTTAATGGCAATGTTTTTTCAAGAATTTTTATTAGTTCATCAATCAATTTGTCCCTTAAGACCGGGCCGATCAGTTTAGGAAATTCCCGTTTAAAGAAACTGTTCAAAGCGCCTTTTAAAAAACGCACCCTGGCCGAATGAAAACGCTTTACACAATCAGGAGATTTGATCATTGGCGCACCTCCTGATTGTCTGAGGACAAACTTTTTTTTAAAAAACTATGCAGTTCGTCTTTACGGTGCTCAATGAAATCCAGTTGATCATATAGCGTGATATATTGTTCGACCAAAGAGGCTGAAAGTCGCAGTAGAAAAGAGATTTTATGCGCATTATAGCCTTCTTTATAAAGAGCGATGGTACGTTTAAATTTGTCCACATAGTTTTGAATTGCAGCAAGGCTGTGGCAGGTACTGAGTGAAATCTCCGAGTATTGTTTGCCTTTAGCCCACAGCTTGATAACTTGTAACCGATGCGATAGGCTGCGTCCGATATCTTTTACGGTTGAGCGAAGCGCAATAAAGATATCATTATCTTTAAAGTGCTGAAGATCTCTGCAGAGGGTTCTTTCGCCACAATTAAAGATGCGATAGGCTAAGTCCTCTACGGTCAGCAAACCGCCTTGATCAAAGGCCTGCTGGCAGATGCGTTGAATCTTATGTCGGCGAAGACCAATGACACCGTATCTTTTGCGAATTTGCAGATCTTCTTTGTCATCGTTTAATGTCAGTGTAACTGTAATTTGTTTTGATTTTGATATTGACTGACTGACTTTCGCATCAATTGATAAAATCGATAATCTTATTTGGCCGGGCTGCAAGCAGCTGCCGGATTCAAAATAACTGCCAAAAACTTTGTAAACGGTATCCAAAACAACGGATGACTCAAACGGGGAGCAGTTAAGTCCATAAATAATTTCATTGATAAATTGTTGATCAAGACTTTTGTTTTCTAATCGGTTCCACCTGTTAACTGAACTGTTGTTAATCATATGGCCTCCATGGTTTAGGAGTTCACGAGTTAATTTTCTAAGCACTTTATATTATTTAAAATGCTTTTAATAGCAGAAAACTAAAACTCATTGCCATATGGCACAAATATAGGCGGGCAAGCGGGATTTTCAGGATTAATTCTTGCTTTCTCAGTTTCCTCCTGCCCGCCATCGCGAGCCTTGGTCAACAAAACTCCTTCAAATATGTCTCAACACGATTTCTTAAAAAACGACGTCCAAAACCACTTTTAAAGTATTTTTCTCTCTTGATTGCGTCACTCTCATTCAAGCATGCTTCATAGTAAATCAGCATAAAAGGACGTCTATGAGCAGTTGAAGGAACTGAACCATTCTGGTGTTCTTCCACCCTTTTTTTCAAATCCTTTGTGAAGCCTATATAAAACTTCTTATCGGTTTCACTAAACAATACGTAGGTATAAAACATAATATAAAAAAGTATAGTAGCTCGCTCAGGCGAGGCGGGCGGGGATGAAACTGAGAAAAACCAATCCGCTTATCAGCGGAGGAAACTTCTTTTTCTAATTTTGGAATAAGGGGGTTTTTGCGGCGGCCAAGGATGACGCTGTGGCCTGACCATGTATATTTGTCGAGTTCTTTCAGATCACTTACCAGACCTGCTCGTAAGGGGTTGAGATGGATGTAGCGGATTAACTCCAACAGATATGCATCTTCTTCGCAGATGGCTTCATTTACAGGTTCTTTATAAACTCCGTCACATTTAAGCCGGCCTGTGAGATAATCGCTCTTAAAAGTCCTGGCGCTAATTCCTTATGATCCGGGATTGTCAGAGTAGGACGACTCTGATGCCTGAGAATGATATGACTGCCTGTTTGTCGTGCAATCTGGTATCCCAACTTCTTAAACGCCTTTACTGCCCTCTTTCCGGAGATATTCCCAAGCCTAACCAACGGCTATCTCCCCAATGAAACTTTCTTCCGGCAAATGATATGACCTGTCTTCCGCGGATTTTTCGTATTCAACCTCTATATAGGCATTGATGGCATCCTTTATGTTCTGTTTGGCTTCCTCCAGGGTTTTACCCTGGCTGACACATCCCGGCAAATCCAGAGCATCCGCGACATACCCCTGATAAACCGGATCATAATAAAAATAGACTCGATATTTCATGTTGAGACCTCCACAACGTATCTGCGGGACATCCATAAATAAGTAAATAACTCGCTATCAAATTGATATTTATGCTATTTTGCAATCTTTTTTAATGAAAAGGACTTTCGGGACGCCCTTTAGTTTTCCAGTTTTAAAGGGCCCCACAGTAAGCTGCATTGATATCGGCTATTAAACCGCTGAACTTGGCAACTGTGCCGTATGAACCCATTTTGCGCGCTTCTGTGATAGTATGACAAGATGATTTTTAAATTCCTCTAAAGAATGACGTCGTAAAAATGGTAGGAGAAGTTCAATAACTTTTTTTGAAGTTGTAGGATTGACCTTCAATCGTATTACACCCGGGTGTCGACTAAGCGGCAGGATTACCCAATCACCGAAATGTTCATCCAGCGTTATAAGAATGCGATTTTCAGAAATCGCCAGTTGCAATATCTGCTCGTCATCTACTCGAGCTTGTCCGACTTCGGAGGCACGCACAACATCGTGACCTTCACCAAGCAACTTGGCCTACTTCCAGCCGCAACATCTGATCCAGATAAAGCTTAAGGGGCTCATGCATGTGCTGCTCTTACCTCTGTATTGTCAAGAGATGCCCTGGCGTAAAGCAAAGCTGCCTGGATATCTTCCCTCTTCAATTCCGGATAGCCGGCAAGCAAGGTATCCCAAGACTCACCTTCTGCTATCTGTTCAAGAATAACAGAGATAGGAATTCGTGTCCCCTTGATCACAGGCTTTCCATTGCAAACTCTTGGATTAAGCTCAATTCGATCTATTAGAATCATCATAAATCCCTCCTGAAACATTTTTCTTATCATTGTCCTTTCTAAAAAATACATCCAGCCATAAAAATCAACAAATTTTATCCTATGAACTGCCGCAAGCAGCGGGGTATCTTCAAAAGCATTGAACGCCCCAAGGGGCGGGAAATAAAACCCCACGGTGATTCAACAAAAAATGCAGATAGTTTTTTTAGCATAAGTCAGTGATTGGGGCTGCGTCCCAGATAAATAAAAGCAAGAGCAATTTAACCCCGGTACGATATTACATACCTGCAAGGCAGGCGGGGTAAAAATTTCACGGGGTAAACACGGATTACACTGAATTATCAAAATACTCTCCTCTCAAAATAATGAACATCTAATGTTACGTCTACAATTTTCAGTGAAATTCCGTGTCCTTCCGTGGTGAACTTTTACCTATCTTCTTATATCTTAAGTCCCATGCCGTCCCTGGTGGCTATGACCTGGCTGTGAAAACTAAGCAGCCAATTCGAGCTTTAATTTTTCTATACGAGAACGAACCGGTTTTAGTTCAGTTATTGTAACATATACTATTGGGTTATCTTTCTCGGCTACACTTTGTGCTGTTTCTTTTGCCCAGTTGTTAAACTCATCATCCCCTTCGAGATGCATAACAACAAGAGCATTGTCAGGTATTTTATTCGCAAATGCAGTATGTTCCAGAACGTACCTGTCAAATTCCTTAATAAGAATGCTGTTTTTTTCTAGGAATCTCTTTTTATCTGTCATGGAAAATCTCCTCTTAAAAACCTCTCTCTGTAAATTCCCCAGTTTTCATTGATATCATCATCTTCATCTGCCAAAGTTAAAGCATTTTCATAATCAAGGTAAAGATTTATTTTCCTGCATTTTCCCTTAGCATTATAGCAATCTTTGTGTGCATAGTCATGAGCACAATCATAACGTATTACTTCTTTCCACACGCCGCCGCTTTTCAGCTCCAATCTCTCGAAATGAAATTTCTTCATTCCGAACCCACACATTATCCTTTATTGCTTCCAGGAAGAACGAAAAATAGTCAGTTATTCGCTCCATGATATTTTGCTTAGTATCTGATATTTTTTCCCAAAGCTTCTTTCCGCAAATAGAAGCATACCAGTCAAACCATTGCAGATCGTCTCCTAACTCCCCTGAATCAAATTTGTTT
>VMSQ01000322.1 GCA_013792055.1 Desulfobacteraceae bacterium | reverse complement strand
TAACGAATAAGGATAGATTGTGTGAGCGCAGCGAACCACAATCTTATCCGGTTGTTGGACAAGCTCGGTGTATCTGCATATTCTGTATATAAGGAAATATCTTTTTTTGAACAAGGGGTAGGAAGTGCGGTTTTAAAAAGCGCACTTTTTTTAAGGCGAGGGAGTGTCTTAACCTCTAATAGGCTTAAAAAAATTATCTATTTCATAAAAGTTTTTTCCTCCTGTTTGAATGAATTGCAAGCCTTAGCCATTATGAAGAGCTATCCTGATTCCCATACAGGTCGACGGAATCCCAGAATAACCATTGGTGACTGACAACGCGGACACTTAAAAACAGGTCTTGGACGTTGTTTAATCCCTTTAATAACAACATGCAAAATCAATTGCACCAGAGACAGCAACTTTTTTGCGTTACTATGAAGAAACCCATAGTCCCTGACTCTCCGAAATCCTTTTGGCAGCACATGTTGCAAGATGAGGTGCAAAAAATCCTCCCCTTTGAGTATGCGATATAGTGTATTGCCGGTTTTGCTTTCAATATACTTAAAAGTTACCTGGCCATTTTGATTTGAAACAATATTTTTTTCACTGATAACACCACGGTATAAATATCGGGATAAGTATTTCAGTGCGGTTATCCCTTTTCCCACACAAGTGCAGTCAACTACCCATTCTTCAGGGACTCTTTTGGGGATGGAAAATCCAGCTTCATTTAAAGCCGTCAAAAAACGGGCCCGAAAAACCTTAGCCATGGCTTTTCGATTAAACAAGTATTTACCTTTTTTCTTTTTCCATTGTCGCCTGCGTTTATCCACACCGCCGCCTGGCACTATTACATGTATATGAGGATGAAAATCCAGTCTCCTGTTATGAGTGTGCAATACCATAGTCATGCCAATTTCTGCGCCCAGATTTTTTGGATTCAAACCAAAATCCTTCAGTGTGCTGGAAACACAAGTTAATAAGATAGAATACATATCTTTCTGATGGCGCCAAACCAATGACCTTAGTTCATAAGCCAATGTAAAAGTAGCCATAAAATAAAGTACAGGCAATAACTTGCTCTGTTGTCGGTCAATCCATTGGCTGGCTTCATGGTTCTGACACTTTGGGCAACTACGGTGTCCACAGGAAAGAGGTCGCCATTCCGCGTGACTACAGTCAGGACACTGCACATAAAGTTCTCCAGAATCAGGTGTGCGGCAACTACGAATAGCATTCATTGCCTTCAGATGGCCAGGTAATGAAGTCTGAGTATACTTGGCTATAAATGCATTATAATATTGATTAATAATAGAGGCCATTTCCATGATCACACCTTCTTTAAGTCGACATGAAGTGTGTTAATCAGCTCATTAATGGTGATCATGCTGTCTTTTTCTGTGACATCAGTTAGATGAGCATAACGTGCAGTTGTCGTAGGGCTGGCATGGCCGAGCAGTGCTTGAATATGACGAAGGCTTAAGCCGCGTTCAAGTAAATGAGTGGCAAAACTGTGGCGAAGGGAGTGTATATGGATTTTTTTTTAATGCCACATTCGGTGACCACCATTTTCATAGCTTTTTGTGTACCTCCTCTATCCATATGGGTTGTTGCCTGTTGAATCGTTTTAAGAGAACCATTGGCATTAGGAAATATCAAAGTTGGATGACGATGCTTACTCCAGAGTGCACGCAATGCCAGTAAAGTGAGATCAGGTAAAGGTACCATCCGATCTTTATGTCCTTTGCCACGGCGGATATGAACCCGCCTGCGCCCAGCATCAATATCACCGACTTGAAGAGATAAGGCTTCTTCTAAACGAAGTCCCATTGAATAGGTGGTTAATAAAAAAACACGATAGCGTAGTTTTCGTGTTGTCCCAATGAGTTGCTCTACTTCAACAGGGGTAAGAATATCAGGTATTGTATGGATCTTTGGAGGCCTTATAATATTAACCCATTGCCAATCAAGTTTGAGCACATACCGCCAATAGAATTGCAGGCCATTTCGATCTATTTTGACAGTGCTCCATGAGTGGGTATCAACCAGTTCTCCAAAATAGGTTTCTAATTGTTCCGGGGTTAATTTATCGGGACAGCAATCAAAATGATCACTGACTCGGCGGACAGCCCGAGAATAGGCATCAATGGTTTTCTGACTTTTTCCTTGAAGTTTGAGTAATCTCAGGTGACGTTGATAGAGTTTCTTAAATCGATTTACTTCTGTTTGATTCATGGTATACTCCTTTTTTAAAAGTGCCCGAAATTGGACAAGTATAGGAGTTATACACTATTTTTGATTTTTTTTCCGCCGCATAGCGGCTTCGTCCAACAAGACGCTTCAGTGGACGGCTAAACGCCGCCACTGAGCTCCCCGTTATATGAAGGGAAAAACTGCGGTATGAGTCATTCAAAACCATTTCATAGAAACTACAGAGGATTCGTAAACGGTCAGAACTCCGGTTACAGCCAATGGGCATATATTGTAGATAGGAGCTATTCGGATTTCCCTGAGCACTATGTTCGCGCATTCTTATTAATTCAGAGTGACCTACAGAGATTATTCGAGTTTATCGAGCCTTCAGATTGCAACGTAGGTACCTATTCTTATAGAATTCATGAGTTATTCATGCGGACCTGCATTGAGATCGAGGCGAATTTTAAGGCAATCCTGAAAGAGAACATTTATAACCCAACTGATCGAAATGGAGATCCAATACCTGAAAAGAAATGGAACATTCACAATTATAGAAAAATTAATAATACCCATCATCTGTCTGCCTATAAAGTGCATATTCCAATCTGGGACGGAACACAGTCAGTTTTCGAACCATTTAAGCAGTGGGCTACTATTACAGAGTTATCCTGGTATCAGGCGTACAATAAAAGTAAGCATGACAGAAAGATCGAATTTAAAGAAGCCAATTTTGGCAACCTTCTGAACTCAGTAACGGGACTTCTAATTTTACTCTCCTCGCAGTTTAGAACAGAAGATTTCACACCAGGTAGCACCTCATTGTCTGTAAACACTGACAGCTATTATGCCACCGAGCCAGCTTTGGGAGGATTTTTTCATATCGAGTTCCCAAATGATTGGAGCGAAGAAGAAAAATACGATTTCAATTGGAGTGACCTGAAACAGCAAGCAGATCGTTTCCAGAAAATTGATTATGATAGAATTTAGAACATCGGACATATAACCTGTCGCTGGTTGGGACAGCGAGGGTCATGCCGCCCCACAGCTTTTCGTTCGGCAACAAAATAAATCTAAATGCCGCTAAACACAGGAGAATAAAATGAAAAATATTATATTGGTTTCAGCAATGATATTCATGGCAACGTCAATACATGCAGAATCAACTGCTGAAGAATATAAGGCGATTCTTAACAAGTATGGCAAAGAAAAATTAATTGTAATGGTTGCAGAAGCTTTTAATAAAGACTGTCCGCTAACGATAGACCGATACACCAAAATTGTTTCTGTAATGCCTTACTCAAACCGCTTGTCGTATCAAGTTTCGTTTGTCGGCATTCCATACGATAAACTCAAACCAATAATTACACCTTTGAAAGAAAAACAAAAAATTACTGGCACAAACAGGATGTGTACCTCAGAAGATTCAAGAGTCCTACTGGATGCCGGACTGATTATCGAGTATGAATTTTATACTGAAGATGGCAGATATCTGTTTTCCTATGACGTTGATAAAAGTGACTGTGCAAATATCAAATAAACCTTTTTTTTGAGGTATAGTTTCAGGTGTGTACACCATTTAAAACCGGATTCCAAATTCAAGAGTAGAAAATGAGGACGGATACATTCAATTATCTCGTCCTCGCTTCTGAAAATTATTATCGGCAACAATTGCCAATCACATTCACCTAACCCCAAGCAGTGCGACGATTGTTATGTAGTTAATTGCGAATTGTACAATCATCATTTTTAATAAGTTTGTTGCTAAATCTGCTTGGTCAGGTGATTTAAAACATTATGGGCGATCCAGCAAAAACGATAAGAAAGAACTTATGGAATCCAACAAAGTTGTTGAAGGGGTGATAAAGGCTGGTTTGAGATCCATAGCAGCATCGTTCCCAGGGGCTGCCAGCCTTGCTCAGGCTTGGAATGAATATGAGAGTCGTATTCAGTTGGCGAGGATTGAAGATTTATTCTGTTCATTGAGGGAATATATAGGAAATATCGAAGATAGAATAAAAGGGGTTGAAGAATACATCCTACGGTCCGGCGAGGTGCCTCCTCTGATCGAAAGAACTATACAGAAAGTAAGAAGTGAGCAATCCGACAAGAAACGGAAATCATATGTGCATCTTTTGGCTGAATCAATCGCTGTTGGCTATGATTTATCGTATGAATATAAATATTCTTTTATCGACATACTTTACTCGTTAACAGAACAGGATCTGAATGTTCTATTGCGGTTCAAACATGGCAAAACGCTCAGGGGCACAGACCTTATTGACAAGGCACCTTCGGATTCTCATAAACATGCATCCAGCATCATTATGTCTTTATCAAAACTCGAGTCACGAGGTTTGATCGCCGAAACTGATAGTCACGGCTATTCTGGTGATACTGCAATAGGAGGATCTGGCACAGAGGGACACTGGTTGAACCGTTGGCGATCTAAATACCTTGCTCTTTTACCTTACGGTGAAACTTTTTTAAAGATGACCTTTGATCAGACAAAAAAAGGCGAGAGGGCAGGTCTTCATTCTTGACAAATTTGTACTCTATGGAAAGATAGAAGACCTAAACCATGTATTTCTTAGATATCCAGAGGCGATCAATGTCTGATTCCAAAGCTCCTCGAAGAACCGAGAAGAGCCGAACCAGTCAGTCCACCTGACGCCAGAAGCCGGCGCGTTTCGCTTTTGCCATTTTTTTGTGTTAAATATCTCTTTTACCAAGCCCTCATTGCTTCTGGCGCAGGTGACCACATCAAAGCGATATAAAAGGAGCTAAACATGAACCCATCAAAAGTTATCTGCTTTTTAATATGTTTTTTTCTAACAGCCTGTGCAACAAGAATCAGTCACCCACCTGCCCCCCTTCAACAACAATCAATCGTGGAGCAGTTTAAACTCAATGGTAACGAATCCAGGGTACATTTTTTCTTGGGTGATTTGTTTATGAAGAATGCCAGTGGCATAAAAATGAATGAAGCCGCTGAACTTTATGTCAACAACGTTAAAATCGGTTTAATAGGAAACGACAAAGAATATATAGCAATTGATTTGAATCCAGGACTTTATAATTTCAAGTGGATGCCCATAGGAGCTGGCTCAGGATCCTGTGAACCTGAACCATTACAGCTTTCCATATCGAATAACGAGTTGATATTTATGAAAGCTAATATGCGTGATGCTTCAACAACTGCCCCTGGTGCTATGCTATTTGGCGCGATTGGCGCACTGGCAGGAACAAATGTAAAAATAATAACATATTTCGAGCCAGATAGTGGTTGGAAAGATAAAATCAAAGAGTTTAAACTAATATTATTAAATCAGTCTTTTAAACAAGCATCCCCAATCAAAAAATTGAAAATAGACCAACCTTCTATGGAGAATTCCCAGTCAGCAGGTATAGAAAAGAAGTTATCTGAACTGAAATCAATATACGAAAAAGGTTTAATAACTAAAGAAGAGTATGATGAGAAAAGAAAGAAGTTAATCGAAAAATATTAAATAAATTAAGAAAATCGAAGGGGTAGAGAGTGACAGCGGTGATAGAGGTGGGCATGCTCATTGATACTGCCATTCTTTGCCGGCAAGCTACGCGGTGATGATATGAAAGATAAACCTCACATTATCATTTTAGGAACATCACATCAGATTCAGTGCGGGACCATAAAGCATTCACATGAACAAATTCAAAACTTTAGATCATTGATAAAACGAATCTGCCAGGATGAAAATGTGAAATGCATTGTTGAAGAAATGAGTAACGAGGGGTTGTCAAATCATAAAGTCCAAAAGACTATCCCTTTTGAGATTGCAATCGAATTATCGATAAAGCATTGTTATACAGACTTAACAACAGAGCAGCTCGCATGCCTAAATCTTTCTCAGGGGCACGTTGTCCAATACTCCCTGTCTCAACCAACAAATGAATTGAAAACCCACATGCGAGAGCTTTTGACAAATAAGTTGGTACACCCTATTAGGGAAAGGTATTGGCTTGCAAATATACTTAGAATCAACACTTGGCCCACGCTCTTAATTTGTGGCTCTGAACATGGGCAAAACATGCAAGATTTGGTCAATAGCGTTGGTTATGGTCCAGTATTTTCTTGGTGTAAGTATTGTCCAAGAGAAGTATAAAAGTGAATATGATTTGATCTATGCGCTAACAATGGGATGAACCCGGATTTTAAAATGCTGGCGCATTTTAAAACCGGTTATCCCAAACGGTTATGCAATAAGAGAATTGTAAAAAATGTTCAATGATCTAAAAAATCGTATAAGTGAAGATTCGGTGTTTTTCGAAAGACTGCGCACATTACTCTATCTATCAAAGTATAAAAAAATAGAAATCTGGGTGGTCTTGTGGAAGGATGGATATATAGACTCTGCAAAAATAGAGAGTGGTGTGGTTAGGAGCATTTACAACGGCAATCCAATAGAACAGTTACCGTCACATAAACGAAATATTGGTGGTAAGTTTACCTTTGAAGATAGTGAACATAAAAATATAGATGAATTTCATAATATAGAAGAAATCTATGCAGTGAGTTTTCATCCTATAAAAACAATTCCTGACGATCTGAAAAAATTTTATTGTTTGAACCGAGTACAGCATTTGCGTTTGTCTACAGGCTTTATGGAAGGAAGAGATAATGCGTCACATTATTACAGAATATTATTTTCAGCGCTCGGTAAAGATACTGAATAACAAACCCAATTCAGCCGATGCAAAAAAGCAGAGCGGCTGATTAGTAATGTTATATTTCGAAGGTATATTCAGGGAAGGAATGGGGTCACCCATTATCCCGATTTCGATAAAATTATAAAGTCCAAAAACGTACACCCTGTGACAAAAGAGGAAATATTTTCAACCTACTGTGAGCAAAATAAAGAAGAAAGCTAAGCATGTGCTGGACGCTGATTGGGGTTATGCTGGCGCTCCACCCCAGCCAGGTCAGCACCACATTATGTTTTCAAATAAGGAGAGATGGTGGAATCATCAAGTACACAAGAAAGTCCAATTCTATCCGTTTTGATAAAGTTTATCGAAAGAGCAAAAAATATTTTATCAAAGGGTGATGTAAAAAAAGGCCAGCTCCAAATGTGGAGTGCTGGAGTAAGAGGGAAAGTTGTAAAAATATATGGAGCTGAACATGAGGTGGCAAAATCATTATTACCGAAGTTAATACCAGAAAATATTGATGCACGCAAAGAATTAGAAAAGCGAACTCATCTTCTAGAGAGTTATGTGTCATCTATAGAACAAGCTGGAATTAATACATTTGTAAACAGAAACCCAGGTTCTCACGTTTTTATTGGTCACGGCCAGTCGCCTATATGGCGAGAACTTAAAGATTTTCTAAGTGATCGTCTTCAGTTGCCATGGGATGAGTTCAATAGAGAGGCAGTTGCCGGCATAACCACATTCGGTCGCATATCAGATATGTTGGATTCAGCCAGCTTTGCCTTTCTTGTCATGACTGCCGAAGACCAGTATTCTGATGAAACTACTCATGCGCGCCAAAACGTTGTTCATGAGGTTGGTCTTTTTCAAGGTAAGCTGGGTCCAAGAAAGGCCATAATACTTCTTGAAGAAGGGTGTAGTGAATTTTCAAATATTGTTGGTTTATCTCAAATTAGATTCCCTAAGGGCAATATATCGGCAGTGTTTGAAGAAATTAGACGTGTGCTTGAAAGAGAAAGCGTAATAAAAACATAACGAATAAGGTTAGATTGTGTGAGTGAAGCGAAACACAATCTGAACCGTTTGTTGGACAAGCCCGGATTATCTTATAGAAAATATCTTTTTGGAAATATGTCAGGATAAAGCAAAGAAGTTGGCGGATGCCGGATGCTTTAAGGTGATTGATTTAAAAAAGAGCTGATTTTAAGT
>VMSQ01000331.1 GCA_013792055.1 Desulfobacteraceae bacterium | reverse complement strand
TTTTTCTACAGACTCGTTAGACCTTTTTGATTTCTTAGTTGCATAAAGGAATGAAGAAATGAAAAGTTTTTTTAGCATTTTAACAATAGGCTTGATAGTAATTGGTTTCGTTGCACCAATCGCTTGGATTGGAGCTCTAATTACTGGGATTATTGCAATAGGAAGTACTCCCGCTGGTAAGCGTCCTGATGGAAAAGCCAGAACAGGAGGCCTTTTAGGTGGTCTTTGGGATAATTATCAGGTTTCAAAGACCATGACAGATTGTCCGTTTTGTAAATCAAAAATTATGAAGGAGGCGGCTAAATGCCCTAATTGTGGTGAATGGGTTAAAGAACTAGAATCAGGCTCTCAAGCAACTTATACAAGAAATGAATCTGTCGGTTCTCAAAGTATAAAAAAAATTAAGGAATGTGCCCATTGCGGTGCAAAAAATAGATCGGAAGATTATATCTGTATCAACTGTAGCAAGCCAATTTAGTAATTGTTTACATAACCTGTCACTTGAGCGAGACCGGGCAAAACCATGCCACTTTGGGCAAGCATTCGTAATCGAAAGTCCAGCTTTTTCAATAAGTTTTCATTCATTGACGCCCGGCCCCTCAGTTCGACGTTGAGCCTGTAGGAAAAGGTATTTATCAAAAATTGACAAAAAACCGGCTTTCATATTTGACCTGTAAGCAACGATTTCGTCTTGAGACACCATTTGGGATGCCCTAATTTTCGCAATTTTGAACATGTGAGGACTTTTTCTACAGACTCGTTAGGCACAAAGATTATGGACAACTTCAAATTTAACCAAGCCAAAAGTTTTATTGCTACAGATATTAACCGTGAACTATCTTTAGCAAAAGCATCGCAGTCACTTTGGAAGAAAACTATTTTAAAAGCATTAGGAATTTCTCCGGGGGGTGGCAACTTTTTAGCAGCGTTGTGCCTGCTATCATATACTGAATTTGCTGGAAGAGTCCTTAATAATGATTTTTCAGATAGCAACTCTCGTACAAACTTCGATTCTTTTTTCAATTCGATTGGTTCAGAATATAAGGCTTTTAATGAATCGCACAACGTATATAAAATTTTTCGTTGTGGCTTGGCTCATGAATATTATGTTAAAAAAAGCTGTGTAATAGCTATCACTAGTATCAAAAAGGGTATTGGTATTCGTTGGGATGGAAAACATTATTATTTTATTCTTGATGCGTATTACAGTGATTTCATGAAAAAATTATCAGAGCTTTAAATTAAGCAATAAAAAACGGAAAAGACATATCTATGAACACAATAATCCTTATCCTAATAATTGGAATAGTAGCCATCTTCTTGATAAAAAGTTTCAATAGACATCAGAGTTCTAAGGACAACGAATCAGATGTCTATGTTGTACGTATGGGGCAAGCAGTGAAGGCAGATGAAGCCTTTGAAGCGTCGTCGTCTCGAGATCTTAATCGCATGTTAAAGGCGGTATCGACCGACACAAATCCAATTGATAGACATTTTTTATTACAAACAATAGTTGATGAGACATACAAAAAAAGAAAAGATCAAGAAATGAGGCGTATTTGTAAAGAAATAGGTGAAAAACATTTATCTGAATTTCCTTCTATCGCACAACCCTTGAAGAAGGAGTTTGAGAATATTTTTCCGAGAGTGACAACCTTTCAACATTTAGCGACAGTTTATTCTGAAGATGGCAATTATGATCGAGCAATAGACATATGCAAAATTGCTTTAAGCTATGATTTGCATGATAATACTCAGAGTGGCTTTGAAGGAAGAATAGAAAGAATAAGAAAGAAAAAAGTGAAACATCAAAATCAGAAAGATTAAAATAAAGGCTTACAGCGTTGAGGGAATGCGAAACCGCAAGACCCTTTTTAGCTTTAAACAGTTTGCTATCTGTAAATCGTCTTTTATGCATCTTTATACTATACAGGTTTCTCATCACTCACGCTCATGTTAGAGAAGGAGGTACCAACAATGAAGAAGAGATTGATCGTTCTGTTTTTTGCACTGGGTCTTACACTTTTTTGCGTCACTGTAGTGCTTGCTATTCCTTTCGAAATGGACCACTTCTTTCGCTCATCAGGGCCAGAACAGCTATCGCCTCGGTTTGATTCTGGGCGAGGCCAGACGACTACTACGAGTTACTCTGGCTACGTGGAAGTACTCGTCAGTGGTTTCGGCCAAAACAACGTTTCACTTGCTGATGACTTCGACGATGCTTTCTACCACTTCAGGCTGAGTTCTAACCAGCCTACCGGCCTGTTCAGCAATACTCTCCGAGTGGGTACAGTAAAGAAAAGGGGTCAGGTCTATGTTTAACCCTTGGAGGAAGGCGATAAAAGGAGTCATTGGGAATTGATTAATAAAAGTGGTGTCATAAACTAAGGAATCAAATCGCTTAGGGAGAGGCGTTGAAAAGTAAGAATTTTGAATTCAAAGAATAAACGGAAAGAAACTGTTATGATGACGTTCTCGAATTTGTTGAAAAAATTGCCAAAAAGAAAAATATCGATATTCAGACTGTAGCCAATCAACTATTAAAAAGTGATATAAATATAGCCGAGGTTATGCAATAAACCGCCTTTCAGCGAACAAGGGCATGAAAGTTTAAGAGTTATAATCACTACAAAAAGAGAGGTATATTATGTTCAAACTCACGGATTATATTCCCAAAGCGGAGCTGGAAACATTCTGCCGGAAAAACCATATAACCAAAATGTCTCTTTTCGGCTCCGCCCTGCGTGATGAATTAAAGCCGGGCAGTGATATTGACATTCTTGTGGAGTTTGACAAAAACCATATCCCCGGTTTGCTGGACCTTGCCGGAATGGAAATCGAGCTGGCGGAGATGTTCGGCAGAAAAGTCGACTTGCGCACACCTGCTGAACTCAGCCGGTATTTCAGAGATGATGTCCTGGGAAAAGCGAGGGTGGAATATGCAATCTAAAGATAGAATCCGCGTGCGGCATATTCTTGATGAAGCGAATGAGGCCTCTAAATATGCGGAAGGCATTTCATTTGATGAATTTGTTGAAGACGGCAAAACCGTCCGGGCTATTATACGCTCAATTGAAGTTATCGGCGAAGCAGCCTCAAAAATATCCATTGAATTCCGCGAAGAACATCCGGATGTTCCCTGGCAAAAAATAATCGGAATGCGCAATCGCTTAATACATGTTTATTTTGATATTGATTACAATGTCATCTGGCAGACGGTTAAAGAAAACCTGCCGCCTTTAATTGAACAATTGCAATCAATTTTAAAGAACAAAGAATAGTAAATGAAACAGGGAACGAGGTCTTAAAAAGATGAACAACTTTTTAAAAGTTTTCTCCAAATGATGCCGAAAAGAAGAAATCTGAGTTGGATTAGGGAGTAAATAAACGGAAAGATACTGTTATGATGACGTTACAAAAATTTTCTGCAGAGCCATCCACAATTCCCATTTCCATAGAACCGGAATTTGACCTGACAAAAAAAGAATATGAAAATTATGAATAAAGAACAAAATATTATTATTTATAATACATCGGACGGCAAAACTTCTGTTTCGTTATTTGCCAAAGACGGCAATATTTGGATGAACCAGAATCAACTCGCAGAACTTTTTGACACCTCTAAGCCTAACATCAGTATGCACATATCTAACATATTGAAAGAAGGCGAGATAGACATTGATTCAGTTGTTAAGGATTACTTAACAACTGCCTCAGATGGCAAAAAATATAAGGTAACTTTTTATTCTCTCGCAATGATTCTCGCCATTGGTTTCAGGGTGCGAAGTAAAAGAGGAACCCAATTCCGTCAGTGGGCAAACCGGAATTTAAAAGAATATATGATTAAGGGTTTTGTCATGGATGATGAACGCCTGAAAAATCCGGATGGGCGCCCTGATTATTTTGATGAATTATTAGCTCGAATTCGTGATATTCGTGCTTCTGAAAAACGGTTCTATCAAAAAGTAAGAGAGCTGTTTTCGCTAAGTAGTGATTATGATAGTACAGATAAAGCCACACAAATGTTTTTTGCCGAAACTCAAAATAAAATACTCTACGCTATTACCGGGAAAACAGCCGCTGAAATAGTTGTAGATCGTGCCGACGAAAACCAATCCAACATGTCTCTCACCAGTTGGAAAGGCGCTATTGTGCGCAAACAAGATATTTATATTGCCAAAAACTATTTAACAGAAGATGAGATAGATAGCCTTAACCGTTTTGTGGTAGTGTTTTTAGAAACAGCCGAATTAAGAGCAAAAAACAGACAGGACATCACCATAAAATTTTGGCAGGAAAATATAAATCGCATTATTGAATTAAACGATAAAGAACTGCTGACTCATAAAGGTAGTATCTCAAAAGTTCAAATGGAAAAACAAGTGAACGATGTTTATGAAAAATTCAATGCCAAAAGAAAAATAACAGAGGCTCAATTAGCTGATAAGCAGGATTTTGAAGAATTAAAGCAATTGGAAGAAAAAATAAAAAAACATTAGTGCGTAAGGGCTCGGTGTCATATCTTCATCAACACATTATTGGAAGCAGGAAGGCGTTCTTTAGTTTTCAGTTTTGAAATAATCCATTGATTGAATGGGGGTTTAATATTTGGGACAATGATGGTTGTGAGGAGATGCGGCAAATGAATAAGTTGCCACGACTTGATAAAAAGATATTGTCGGTTGGGACGCTTGATGACATAGACGATGAAAAGGCTTTCTGGCTTTCCAAAAGTGTACAGGAACGATTAGCAGCTATAGAGT
>VMSQ01000145.1 GCA_013792055.1 Desulfobacteraceae bacterium | reverse complement strand
GCAGAAGATCATGTATTTAAAACCTAAAACCCACAACATAATCAGACTCGCTACACAATGACATCAATTCCATAAGACTATTAAGAGACGGTATAAAACGAATAACAGCCTGAATGAGTGATTTGCCCGCAGGGCATTGCGTTTTTCTTGATCATTCGTCCTGATCAAGGAAAATCAACAAAAAACCCTTAGCGCTCTTTGTTTACCCCGTAGGTCCGGAAGATCGTACTGGGGCGACTTCGCGGTTCAATATCTCTTATCTCCTATCGTCTTAGAGGTTCAACATAAAATAAATGCAAAGCACACAAAACTGTAAAACTAAAGGGCGTCCCCAAAGTTCACCTTTGATCTTGAAGGCAATGAGATTGTAGTTTTAAGAGTGGGACACAGAAGGGATATTTACAAGAGATAAAGATTTTCTCAACCATCTAAACGGACTTAATGCTCTAAATGTACGTGACTTAAAGTCATTATAACCCTCTCAGCCGCAGGCTGATTGCTTAGCCCTTAGCCCTTAGCCCTTAGCCTTTTTTTACCATTAGCCTTTTACATAATGCAAAGCACACAAAACTGCAAAACTAAAGGGCGTCCCCAAGTCCCCACCCTAAAGGGCGTCCCCAAGTCCCCACCAGTTGAATCTTCTTTACCTATTCAACCGGGGCCGCAGGGCTATTTATCCGGGGTTCAAAATAAAATAAATGAAAAGCACACAAAACTGTAAAACTAAAGGGCGTCCCCAACTTCTCTCCAAAAGATCGTACTGGGGCGGTTCAATATCTCTTATCTCCTATCGTCTTAGGGGTTCAAAATAAAATAAATGAAAAGTACACAAAACTGCAAAACTAAAGGGCGTCCCCCTTTCTCCTCTTAAAAAGTGAAGAACGTCCTGAGAGCGCCCACCGGGGTTCAACCTATTTTCTTTTTTCTTTTGACCCCAGGTCGTGTTTCTGCCCGCAGGGCATGTCATTTTTATGATCGTCCGTTCCGATCAGAAAAACTAGAAAAACAACCTTCGCGCTCTTAGCGGCTTGGCGGTTCAATAGCTCTTATCCCTTCGCCTTGGCGGTTCAAAATAAAATAAATGAAAAGTACACAAAACTGCAAAACTAAAGGGCGTCCCCAACTTTTCACGAATTATGCGCAATATGCTGAAAAACGGCTTTCAGGAAGTTTTGGAGAGATGGGCTCGTGGCCACTTGTTTTACCCTTCATAAAGGAAAAAAGGACCTTAGATATCGGGTGTAGCGACGGATTATATTTACGGTATTTATCACACGAATCTGTTGGTATCGAACAATTGCCAAAATTGGCACATGCGGCACGGAAGAAAGGGTTGACTGTGATAAATGCCGATACGATGGATGGCTTAAAGGAAACAAGTACGTCATCTTACGAAGCAGTTTTATTTTCTCATGTTATGGAGCATATTGAATCACCTATTGCTGCGTTGAGAGAAATAAACAGGGTTTTAAAAAAAGAAGGCGTTCTAGTTCTTGGGTTACCCATTGAAAATTGTCTTGTAAGGCATGTATTAGGGCATGACTATTTCGATGGCACTCACCTTTATGCTTTTACCATTAGGAATGCAAGAAAGCTTCTTTCTCTGACAGGTTTTCGGGTTAAAGAAGTTCTTTTTCATTTACCGAAATTTAAAGGTAAGTATGGGAGGAAATTGAACAGGGTGTGGAACTTCCTACCAATTCCATTCAAAGAATATTTTTCTATGGCCTACTGGATAGTTGCAATAAAAGAAAAGGATCTAAGTGGATAACCCTGCGAACAGATTCCAAATTATTTTGCATATAAAGGGGCAAATAAAATAAATTTCAATGCTTTGAAACAGGTAAATGAGCATGAGCCAAACTCAGTGATAACTGACCATAGGCTTGCTTCGCAACGACCTGCGCGGCCTGAAAATTTTAATCTAACTTCAGGAAGCCCATGCGTTGATAAAGGGGAACTCGAACTCGTAAGTAGCGATCTTTCAATAGACCATTTTGAGAATAACATTGAAGGCCTGCCGGATATTGGTGCAATAGAGTATCAAATCACAAACTAAAAAGGTCTTGCGCCACAGAATCCCCCTAATCTATTCCTCAAAATTATCAATTGATTCTAACATCTCTTCAGGCTTTTTATGAAATCATTAAGTTGTAATCGGGATAATTTTATCTTAAAAACCAGCTTTGTATCTCGTTTTTTGAAAGTCCAACCCAGAAGTGCTCTTGTCTTAATAGACCAAACTTTTGTCAGCGCTGTTAATTTTTTAACAGGCTTGTTGTTAGCAAGGTTTTTGGGGATTAAGGGATATGGCACTTACCTGCTGGTCTATGGGGTAGTTCTTTTTTTTTCAGGGCTTCATATGTCTCTGATCGTTTCTCCCATGATGATTAAGGGGCCTTCGCTATCTCATGATGATAAAAAAACCTATTACAGGGTAATTGTTTTCTGGCAAACACTGTTTTGTATTATATCAGGACTGTTATGCGTTATTGCTGGCAAAATGATTGCCGTTATAATGCCCGAGTTTGGTATTAATATTTTTTTATTACCTCTTACTGTAGCCATTATTTTTTTTCTTACCCAAGATTTTATTAGACGCTATTTCTTTGTTAACGAACGTTTACTTGATGTTCTAATAAATGACTTCATTCGATATGGTCTGCAATTATTTTTGATATTCTTTTTCGGATTGCGATGTCAACTAGACATTCAATTGACATTATGGATAATAGCCAGCACCGCATTATGTGCAACTGTATTTGCCGGGTTACAGTTGCTGAAAACCAGGGTATTCATATTTCCATCTTTTCAGGACATTTTGGAAATAGGACGTTATCACTGGGATTTCGGGAAGTGGCTGTTAAGTCAAAATATGGCCTATTGGATGGGAACTCAACTAATTATTTATATGACTGGAGCAATTTTGTCAGTTACAGCTGTTGGCGCTATGGGAGCAATGCGTAATTTAGTGGGATTAACTAACATATTTTTTTTGTCATTGCAGAATATTGTGCCCTCGCGGGCAAGCTTGGTATTCTCTAACAAGGGAATAAACGCATTAAACAAATATTTGCAAAAAATTTCAATCATAGGTGGTAGCTTAACATTTTTAATTATTGTTGTGCCACTTATTAATTCTGAATTCTGGGTAAGGTTGGTTTACGGCACCCAATATCAAGGTTACGGCTGGATAGTTAAATGGTGGGGGGTTTATTTTCTTATAGGTTTTTTTCATAGACCTTTTTCTTTCGGTCTTCAGGTTTTGTCAAATACCAGAGCGATCTTTTTTGCATTTCTTGCTGGTTCAATAGTATCTATTACAATGACTTATCCACTTTTGCACTGGGCTGGTCTTACAGGAGGTATGTTGGCTGCCTGTTTGGTCCAAATAGCTATATTGGCAGTTCTGACAAAGTCATATTTCAAGGTCTCAAGCGATTAGATAATGATAGTAATATATATCTGAATATAAATGGCAGTTATATTTTTTATTAGTTTATTGCTTACATTACGATTATCACGGTACTGTCACATTTAATGATCAAAAGCTTGAAAAACACCTCTCCATACAAGGATGAAATTTATCTGCGTCCAAACCTCATGCCAATTTCTTTTAGCGATAGCGTGCAAGGTTTTATTAATGCAATAAAATATACCGTCGAAGCAAATTATAAAGAATCTGAGCATTAATTAATCAGAACTTATTGATAACTTAGTGCTTTGATAATTGAATAATGGAGACAATCTTTTAATGTACGGTAGCTTAGACAAAGAAAATGATGCCCCTTTTAGCATTGCTCATTTGATAATAATTCTTCTCTTTGCAAACTCATTACTATTTTCAATAGATTCTGCAAAGACAGGGTACAATCTAACATATTATCATATCCTTAAACTTGCAGAAATCGGTTTGGCCGGGTGTTTGGTTTTATTTTTAATAGTTAAAACCGGAGGGGTGATAAAACTGTTAAGCGGGTTGCCGCTATGGGCCTTACTATATGGCTTAACTGCTATGGTATCTGTTTGTTATTCTTCTGTTGGAATTTATACATTTTGGAAATCATTAGAGTTAACCGTTGCTATCATCGGGATTTCTATAATTTTGGCATTAGATAATCCTTATCAGATAGTAAAAAAAGGTTTTTATATATACACTACTTTGCTTTTCCTGCTTATTCTGACCGTGTGGATTGGAGCCATACTAAAACCCTCTTTAGCTTTTATAAAAGGACCGGGCTTATTACCCCAAATACAAGGAATTCTCCCGATTATAAATCCAAATGGGCTTGGCTTTATCTCTGCAATAACAAGCCTTATCTATATACACCGTTTCTTTACCTCCAGCGATAAACGTACCTTAGTATTATTCCAAATTGTTATATGTCTAACCACGTTAATTTTTGCCCAGGCGAGGACAAGCTTGATCGGTTTACTGATTGGTATAATAGTTCTCCTGATCCTTAATAAAGGTTTCCGATCTGTGCTGGTGATAGCATTTTTTGCTATTTTATTAATTTTATTGCCCGAGGTAACGAAAATTGGTGAAAACTATTTCTTAAGGGGGCAATCGCGTGAAAGGCTTAGTGCATTTTCAGGTAGAATATATGGGTGGGAATTAGCACGGAATAAGATAGTACAATCACCATGGGTTGGATACGGCTTCGCAGCCGGTGGCCGGTATGATGTCTTTAAGGACTCAAAATATAAAGGCACTGATTTACATAATGCATTCTTTGAGGTAATGATATCTACTGGAATAATAGGATTTATTCCTTGGTTATTGTGTTTTTTCGGAGTGTTTGTTAGTTTGATATTATTCTACCTAAAACATAGGTCTGTGCTCAATACAAAGGCCAAGCAGTTTCATATCTTAACAATTGCCACATACTTTATTATTCTAACAAGGTCATTAACAAGTTCTGAAATTGCAATCAACGGTGTAGGCTTCATGCTACTCTTGCTGCTTCTGGTTTATAGCCAATCCTTGAGGGAAGATAAAACAAAGGCAGCTTTGGGATTGATCCCGACCAAGAAACAAGAAGGCAAAAAGAGTTAATTCAATGGAAATTATAACGCCGACATCCATGCCCGATCATGGAGACTTGCACTCTAAAGATTTTCCAATGAAGGCACTGATTCTAATTATCTGGTTCATAGTTTTACTTTCCCTGCTTATACCATCAAACGGCATATGCGATAGTAAATATGTACAAGTAAAGAATGGAAAATTTTATTTGCAAGATAGTAGAATTAAATTCTGGGGTGTCCATCTTCCACTGTCTGTGGTGTACTCTCACAAGAAAATAGACCATGTAATTTTACGTATTAAAAAGGCTGGATTTAACGCTATTTGTTTATGGCCAACCCATTATACTTTCTATGATCATTATCGCAAGTCACACAAAAAATTCGGGGCTTATAAAAAAGGAGATGGCAGTTCCATGGACCTCTTTGATTACCTCGTCTATCGTTGTAAACAAGAAGGAATTTGGATCTGGATGACAGCCTTAGGTTATATGCCATATTTCAAACAGGCTGATTATGATATTTTACCAAGCGAGGGTGGCAAGGACGAAAGGGAATGGAAGGCCGCCATATCGCAAATTAATTCTCAATATGACTTAAGGCGGGAGTACACGAGCCTCCGCATTGTTGATGACCGCTTAAGAAAGCTAATGCTTGTTCATCAAAAAGACTTTTTAAACCATTTTAATCAATATACGCAAAAGAGGAATAAGGAAGAGGAGATAATCGCTCTCTATGAGTTGGGAGATGAGGTAAATTTTGTATTGAAAATGAGATGGGGCAATTTTGAAAAATGGCCTGATTATTTTAAAGATAAATTTAAAGCAAAATGGAATAAGTGGCTACTTATAAAATACGGGACCGATGAAAGCCTATTAAAAGCCTGGGGGAAATTAAACAATGGAGAAAGCTTAATAAATAAGTCTATCGGGTTATCTGTATCCGATACACCTTGCCAAAGGCAAAAGGATTTTTACAATGAATTTTGTAACGAACTATTCAAAACCTACGTCTCTGAGCAAATTAAACAGATAAGGGCGCAAGCCCCAAGCGGAACAGGCTGCAATGTTGTGCCTATCTGTTCAGATACTTCGAGTTATGCAAGATTGTATTCTTTATATTCGTGCATGCAGGGTGATTTTGCAGCCGTCAGTGGCGACTTTTTCACCAATTTTACCGCTGATAGGACTATATCAACTTACCCATGGCAATCTATATTAAGCCAGTCTCCCGATATGGTAAATCACGTAAATGGTCAGTCTATTGGAATAAAAAT
The DNA here is from genome assembly GCA_013792055.1 of Desulfobacteraceae bacterium. Classification (GTDB taxonomy): domain Bacteria; phylum Desulfobacterota; class Desulfobacteria; order Desulfobacterales; family ETH-SRB1; genus B13-G4. The sequence continues at coordinate 13,707 of VMSQ01000145.1, read as the reverse complement.
AAAAAACACGCCAACAGTTCTTTATACTTGTAATATTATGCGGCCCTCAGAATTTAAGGCGGAATTTCCTATGTATATAGCGGCCATCGCTTCCTGGCAAGATTTGGACGGGGCCTTTTTCTACCAGTGGGGTGTTTTCGATGAAAACTTTAATCAAAATACTTATAATCGAAAAACATTGTCCTATGCCACTGAATCCACGCCAGCATTGGGTTTTTGGTTTGCGTATGATGAAATATTTCTTTCCCAGATGAAAGCTGCTGGAATTTTATTTCTAAATAATTACCTGCTATCACCTGATGAACCAACCATATTTACGTTAGGGAAACACGCTATATCAAGTGCGGATTACGCATCCTATGGCCCAAGCATGTTTAGAATGCCTTTTTTCCACAAATATAACAGGACTGCTTTTCAATACGGCGCCCAATTAGAAATATTACCTGCCTGGAACGGCACCGAAAAGATTGATGGTCCCTATATAAGTAAGGATTTTTCTAAGCAGGTAATGGCAAATGGGAATCTGACATGGGACTGGCCCAATGGAAGATTGATCATTGATACACCTATGGCCAAAATCATAAACGGGTTTGTTGGAAACAGTTATTCTTTTAAGGACAATATTCCAGGGGAGAGGATTACGATATCGAATATTAATCGAGATTATATTTGTTTTTCTTTGCTTTCAATGGATGGAGTTTCTCTTGATCAATCACAGAAAATTCTCCTCTCTTTGGTAAGCAAGAGTAGGAATGCTGGTTTTGCGTTTGATCCAGGAAAAGCTCAACCAAACAAATTTTATACTGGGATTCTAAGCCCCGGATCCGCGCCTATTGTAATTGATAGGGTAGCTGCAACGATATTTCTACCCAATAGTAATAAAAGAAAATGTATCAAGTACGATTTTTGTTTGAACAAACTTGCAGAAGAAGATGTTACCAATAAAATTATTATTTCAACAGATAAACCGATTTTTTACTGTATTATTAAAACAGTGTCTAAAGAGGTTGAGAGACAACGCTAAAATCATTAGATATAGCAAGCCTATGCATTCACAACGCCAAATTGATTTTGAAGAATCGAGAAACAACACGAAAGTCTCGACACCAGATGTAACACATTCAGATAACACCAAGAAATCATCTGAAACCGCTTTTCTTACCAAGTTGTTTCAGGTTTTAGTCCGACAAACCCATAGATACCACAATTTTATCGGCCTGCTAAAAGCCCACGCTTTTTCAGTTTTAGATTTTATGCTCTCAATCTACGCATAGATAATTTTGTATGAAAAAATTATATTTAGCTTTTTATTACCTATTTGCGCGTTTTCTTCCCACTCAACCGATGCCTGGATACCAATTTGGGTATTGGTTGCGACGAAAATTGGCGCAAAAAATTTTCTTATATTGCGGCCAACACGTTATTATTAAAAGAAATGCCTATTTCGGGAACGGCTCACAGTTAAGAATCGGTCACAATTCACAGCTTGGGCATAATTGTGTTGTCCCAAGAGATATATCAATCGGCAATGATGTGATAATGGGGCCAAATGTTGTTATATGGGCAATTTCGCATAAATTTTCTTCAGCTGAAGTTCCAATTCGACTTCAGGGCAGCACCGATAGGAATCCTCCGGTTATTGGTAATGATGTCTGGATTGGAGAGCGGTCCATTATCATGCCGGGCGTTAAAATCGGATCTCACTCTGTTATAGGTGCAGCAAGTGTTGTAACAAGAGATGTGCCCGATTATGCGGTTGTAGCCGGGATTCCGGCACGCATAATCCGAATGAGAAAACAATGAGAAATTATTTTTATAATTTAAGCTTATCTCATATTCCGTGGGCATTGATGTTTTTTAGTCTATTTTTAATTCTTGTTGGATTTTTCGTTGTACCCGAGGTGAATAAAAACTCCGGACATTGTACTGATCATGAACTTATTGCCCATAATTCAAAATAGTAGCGTCTTTAAGGATCAATTTTCAGCCTGGCACACGCCTGAAGCCCCGTTTCTGATCGACTTATTTCAGCAAATCGCCGTTTCGGGAATAAACTATGCTGTTCTTCGTAATTACGATTTTCTTCCTTACGGACTACATGGGAGTGATATCGACATATTGTTTTCGGAAGACAGCTTCGCCAAAGCCCATATGTTGCTTGCCTGTTTAGTAAAGCGACACGGAGGGAAGATAATCTGCCAGTTGAAGGCGCACAGAGTTAAATCGTTGATGCTTTGTGGATGCGGTGCGGAAAAAAGGTGGTGGGGAGTAAGAATAGATTCTTTTACTTATGTGGGAACAAATGGGGTTGAATTTTTATCCGCGAAAAGTGTTATTAGCAGGTGCGTAAAACATAATAATATCATAAACGTGGCAGATTTTGCAGATGATGCTATCATTGCTTTCTTGAAAGAAGTTATTGGTGCCGGTAGAGTACGAAGGGATTACGATAAAAAAGCAATTTCTGTTTTCTTGTTACATGGGAGGAGATATGAAAGAAACCTAATATATTATTTTGGTGCAAAGACTTACACTAAATGGCTGATTCCATCATTAAGCGGCAAGTATATGCCACTTAAAAAGCTACAAATGGCCTTGAAAGTTGGATGGTTAAAAAATATGTTGTTAAAACATCCAGCGAAGGTATTGCGCAGCCGTTTTCTTGATTTTTCACTGCGCTTGAAGAGATTTTTTGCTCCTTTGGGCTTTTCGTGTGCAGTCATCGGCACTGACGGCTCTGGCAAAAGCACTATCATCGAAGGCATCCGACCTCCGCTCGAATCCGCTCTCCACACTAAACTTAATTACGAGCATATGCGGCCAAATCTGTTGCCGAGCATTGCCTGCCTGTTTGGCCGGCAGACAGAAGATGGGCCGGTAACTAATCCACACGGCAGCAAGGCCTCTGGTTTTTTTGGCTCTTTTTTGCGATTATCCTATTATTCGCTGGATTATATCCTGGGTTATTGGCTCAAGGTCTATCCTGCCAAGGTGAAAAGACCTTGTTTGTATGTATTTGACCGTTATTTTTACGACTTTATAACCGATCCTGCCCGAAGTAGAATTTCATTGCCAAAATGGTTGATTAAATTATTTGCCATCCTGATCCCCACCCCTGATCTCATCTTATGTCTTGGAGCAGATCCGGCAGTTATTCACGCCAGGAAACCGGAATTGCCTTTGATTGAAGTGGAACGACAGATAAGTGAACTAAAAAAGTTCTGCGACAGTTCGCCGAATGCAGTCTGGATCGACACTGCTCAATCAATTGAGAAATCAATTGACCATGCCTTAGAGGCAATTACTGATCATATGGCAGCACGATATGAATAGTAACCTCCGATTGGGTGATGAGCGGTGGGCGTCATGGAAAGTCCTTCTTCCCCTTTTCAAAGGGGCTAAAATCCTGGTTGCAGGAGGAGATGTTTGGCTGATAAACAGCCTGGCCAGGTCTTATGAAACAATTGATTGTCTTTTTAACAACTATAACGAACGCAATGTAGATATTAAGAAATCAGTTGACACGCACTTGAGAAATCGGATCAGGCGCTTTCCAGCTATCGAGCAGTGCGCTCACCACTATGATGTCATAATATTAGCTGACGGCCAGAAGACAACGCAATACAGTTTTCAGCATATTGCAAGCCTGCTAAAAAAAGATGGCTTGCTCATTCACATAGGAATCAGCAACAAGCCTCCAAGAAATAAGTGGTTTCACCGGATTGGCCATTACAACTGTCAATATTACGCTGCTCTGCCGGCTTTGGCGCCCCGCATTTTTTTCCCTTTATACCCAAAAAAATTCCGGCAAAAATGTTTCTTATTTCATAGACCGGGGAGTCAGAAAGCAAGGTTAGGCCTAAAGCTGCTTGAAGTTATGAGCCGGTTTGGCCTTACCGCGCTGCTTCGACAGCACGGTGTTATTATTGCCGGCCAGGAAGAATTGAAAGATCGAAATGACACTCTTTGCTCCTGGCTCGGGGATGCCCTTTCTCAGAAGATCGAAAATGTCGCTGTTTATTGTGGCTCAGACTTGTCACGGCGAAAAATCACACTGCTGGCTGAAGCGCAAAATCAAGGAAGGGTTACTGAATTAGTGGTAAAAATTGCGGACACCCTCGAAGGTGCTGCAGCAATCCGTCAGGAGAGCGAGGCGCTCCAGGCGCTGGAAGGTGCAAGACTGTTTTGCGAAGTCCCCCGATTACTGCTGAAAGATACCTGGGAAGGGCATGCGGTGCAAGTGCAAAGCGCTTTGCCACTCAGTAGCGGCCCGCAGATTCCAGAATTAACAATTAATCATCTCAACTTGTTGGCAGACCTTTCAAGACTGGACATGCAAAAGATTGCTTTGCGGGAAACACCGGCCTGGAAAACAATCGAAATGGCCTGGAAAGCAAATGAATTTGAAAAATGGCCTTCGCCTGCTCAAAAGCTATTAGAAAGTCTATTAAGTGAAGAAACGGGAAATGTCCAGGTTGTATGTCATCGCATTCATGGTGATTTTGCTCCCTGGAACATTCGGGTAAAAAAGGGCAAACTCTATGTATTTGACTGGGAGGAGAGCATCCCAAACGGCCTGTCTTTCTCAGACGCCTTCCACTTCATTTACCGCCAGGCCTCGCTTGTTGGCCCCTGGCCGGGAGGAGAAGTGATGTGGGAATTGTTAGAAAAAAAATTTAGTCAATTAGCGGAAATGGCAGAATACTCTTCTGTGTACGAAAACATCCTTCCGGCTCTAATGATTCTCGAATATCTGAAGCGACCTCATTCCCATTTGGTAGAACTTATGTCTGTTTTTCTTGGTAAATCCTATGTCCATACGTCTTAAAATTCTTGTTCTGGCTTATGCTTGTGAACCCAATAAAGGATCGGAACCAGAAGTTGGCTGGCAATGGGTTAAGCAATTAGCTCGAAAACACGATGTGTGGGTAATAACAAGAGCAAACAACAAAATACCCATAGTTAATTCTGGTATTTTTGAGAAATTTTCAAATTTACATTTTGTGTACATCGATCTTCCTACATGGGCAAGATTTTGGAAAAAAGGAAATCGAGGGATTCATTTATATTATTGGTTGTGGCAAATAGTTGCAGTTACCAGAGCGTGGCAATTGCATAGGGTAAATTGTTTTAACATAACACATCACATAACATTTAGTCCTTTTTATCAGCCTCCATTAATATCTTTGCTTCCAATACCTTTTATTTGGGGGCCAATAGGCGCTGGCGAAAAATTACCACGACGTTTTTTTAAACTATTTAACTTACGCCAAAAAATGAAGGAAAATATTAGGACAATAATACGTTTATTAAGTCCATTTAACCCACTGGTTTTTTTGGCTTTTTGCCGTGCAAAACTCATATTAGCCGCAACTAAAGAGACATATTCGGTTATACCTATATGTTTTCGCCACAAAGCTGTAGTGGAATCACAGATTGGCATGGAAACGGTTAAACAAATTTATAAAATTAGAGATCCTAATAAGCCTTTTAAAATAATTAGTGCTGGTAGGCATGTTTACTGGAAAGGTGGGATACTTATTATACGTGCTTTTTACAAATTCGTGAGCGAAACTGGCATAAGTGCGGAATTGCATATAATAAGTGACGGTCCTGAAAAAACGAAATTCATAAGAGAGGTAAATAAATTAAAGATTCAAGACATAGTTACTTTTACTAATTGGTTTCCGAGACGAGATGATGTCTTTTCTGCCTATAAGAAAGCGGATATTTTTGCATATGCCAGCCTTTTTGAGTGTGGTGGTTACGTGGTTTTAGAAGCTCTTTCAGTTGGGCTTCCGATTGTCTGTTTAGATTTAGGCGGTCCGGGTGAAATTGTTAACAAATCTTGTGGATGCAAAGTGATAGCAAAAAATCCAGAACAAGTTGTTAATGATTTAAGCTCGGTTTTTAAAGCGCTTTCACAAGATGATACTTTATTGAGTAGCCTCTCTGCTGGGGCGTGTAGTAGGGTTAATATGGAATTTAATTGGGATTTAAAGGGAGATAGGTTGCACAAGTTATTATCAGACCGGTTTTCTGCATAGCCACAGCAGTCCCGAGATTCCTGATATGCGATTTGAAAGTATGCGTACATTCTTCAATGGTATATACAGTTTTTTTCTCTAGGAAAGCTAAAATTCCGGTAACATACCCGCAAAAGGTTATTGAAGATATGAGCCTGGCGATTCAACGTATTGCTGATAATGAACCCTTACGTCAACAGATGGCGGCCGCTGCGCTCAACCGAGCGGCTGAATTCAGTTGGGACAATAAGGCGAAAAAACTCAACGAAATTTACAGACAGGTCATAGAGGAGTGGTCTCATTAAAGTATTGCTCGTCCATGAATATTATCGATCAAGCAGCCCTTCTGGAGAAGATCGGGTTTTTGAGCGGGAGAAGGAACTCCTGCAACAAAATGGAGTGGAGGTAGAATCACTCATTTTCAAGAATGATTTTATTGGCACGAAGTACGGGCCTTCAGTTTTTAAGACCGCGCTCTATACGCCCTGGTCTCCTATTGGGAAAAGAATGGTTAAGGAGGCTGTGCATAAATTCAGTCCGGATCTCCTCCATTTTCACAACACTTTTCCGGTGCTATCTCAAGCTGCTATTTATCAGGCTAAAAAAATGGGGTGCGCCACGGTGCAGACTCTGCATAATTTTCGCACTGTTTGCGCTCAGGCAATGTTGATGAAAGGTGATGGTATTTGCGAAAAATGTATAGGGAAATATCCATGGCCGGCCTTGGCTGATAAATGTTACAGAGACTCTATGCCGGCAACACTTCCGTTGGCAGCCAATATAGCCCTTAACCGGTTCCTGAAGACCTGGCAAACTAAAGTTGACCGGATTATTGTTCTATCGGAGTTTAATAAAAATAAATTTATTGAGGCAGGTTTTCCAGCCGGCAGGATGAGGGTGAAGCCCAATTTTTTTGAAGACAACATGCAGGATAACGATCTTAGAGCACAAAAAGAAAACAACTGGCTCTTTATCGGACGACTCAAAGAGGAAAAGGGGGTTCAATTCCTGCCCGCAGTCTGGAAACGGCTGGGCGAAAAAGCGCCTTTGCTGCGCATTGTGGGAGACGGCCCATATCTTGAAACTTTGAAATCAGAAATCAACTCTCTTGGTCTGGACAAAAAAAACATTTTGCACGGGCACTGCTCTTCCGAACAGGTTCAGGAGCTCCTTCGCAAGTCAAGTCTGTTGGTATTCCCATCCATTTGTTACGAGGGGTTTCCCCTGGTAATTGGCGAGGCTTATGCAGCAGGCGTCCCTGTAGCTGCATCTAATATAGGCACAGCAGCATATATTGTCCAAAATAATATCACGGGCGTCCACTTCCAGCCTGGTGATATTGATGACATGGTAAAGCAGCTCTCTTTTCTTATAGAACATCCTGACCTTTTAAGGGAAATGGGAAGGAATGCGAGAAAGGAATATGAAAACAAATACACGCCGGAAAGAAACTTTCAGATGATTAAGGAGATTTACCAGGAAGCTATCAATGAAAACCGGAAAAATACAGACCTGTTTATATTATGACCATTGAACTTTTCGGCTACAGAATCAGCAATCAGGGATTAGAAGCTGACTTATCTTCGGTTTTTCAGTCAATAAATTCCCGTGAAAAAACTTGCTACATGGCTTGTGCAAACCCGCATTCTTTAACAGTGGCGGCTAAAGACAATATTTTCCAGCAAGCATTAAAGAGAGCTGACATCCTGATTCCAGACGGCACTGGAATAATCATCGCAGCTAAAATGTTGGGACTGCCATGTACTGAAAAAGTCGCGGGAACTGACTTTTTCCTTGGTCTTTCCCGTGAAGCAAACAAGAGGGGAGGGGTCAAATATTTTTTTCTCGGCTCTTCAGAAAAAGTGCTGGGATTGATTGAGGAAAGAATGAAACGAGATTTTCCGGCCATTGAGGTTTGCGGGACATATTCGCCTCCTTTCAAGACAGAATTCAGCCGGGAAGACAACTCTGCTATTATCAGTGCCATTAATAATGCACGGCCCGATGTGCTATGGGTTGGCATGACCGCCCCAAAACAGGAAAAATGGATCTATGAAAACCAGTCAAAGTTGCAAGTACCTTTTATAGCTGCAATTGGCGCTGTCTTTGACTTTTATGCAGGCACTAAGAAACGATCTTCTGATTTCTGGATAAAAATCGGTCTTGAATGGCTGCCTCGATTTCTAAAAGAACCAAGAAGGCTCTGGGAGAGAAATCTTAAATCTACGCCGATCTTTTTATGGTGGATAATAAAAGAAAAGATCAAACAAATCAGGGGGAATTGATTTTTAAAAAACCACCCTTTACCCATTTCAGCTCAAGGTCGAAGATCCGCCGTTATTCTGGAGGGCTGTTTTGATCCGCAGATTACGCAGATTACACAGATGAAAGAACTCAAAAAGACAAATATTAGACACGGATTTCACGGACCCGCCTGCCATTGCAAGGCACGAGCGGGCAGGTTAACACTGTGTTTTTTAGTGCCGATAAAATCAAGGCATGTTGATTTTTCCGGCATTCCATCCCGCTGGAGCGGGAAGAAGGAAAGACATGTCTTGATTTGTGATTTAATTTTTCATAAAATAGAAATAGTGTTATAGATAATACAAAATTCTAAATATGGGAGACATGGAAGCTGGAGCGATTCTAAAAAGTGGGCTATATTTTTCTTGTAAATGCTGACCAGCATAAATAAGATTTATGATTAAGAATATTAGAAGCCGAGTCAAAGCTGGAAACTATCGCCTTACCATTCATGCTTTTGAGCGTTGCGTAGAGCGTAACATCTCTCCGGAAGAAATAAAGGAAGTTATATTGTCTGGTGAAGCTATAGAGGATTATCCCAAAGATAAATATGGCCCAAGTTGTCTTATTTCTGGAATTACTAATGAGAAGCGGATATTACATGTGCAGTGTTCGATTGACCCGGTTTGGATTATTACGGCATATGACCCAACTTTAAATCCGATGGAATGGGATAAGGATTCTGAAAGGAGGCGAATAAAACCATGAAATGTGCTGCTTGCCATAATGAAATGGTACAGAAAAAGGGTGAAATTGACCTTAGAATTGAAGGGAAACTATATCTTGTAAGGAATGTTTCTTATGAAGAATGCCCTGCCTGTGGGGAAGAAGTTCTTTCTCCTAAGGTTAGCCAGGGTTTATTTGAAAAAATTAAAAACAGAAGATTTGTCGAAGAGACTATCAAGATTCCAGTATTAGATGGCACCTATGGTTAAGAAGAAAATGTGAGTTGGGTTATTAGACACGGAAGCTGAAGGCTAAAGGCTAAAGGCTGAAGGTAGAAGGAATCAAGGCACGAGCGGGCAGGCCCGCCTGCCATAGCTCATAGAAGTTCTGATAAGGATAGTGGATTTACTGAGCAATATAGTTGAATTGGATTCGATAAGGGCTCCAGGCACAAGCGGGCAGGTTAACACTGATAAATTAGCCGCCCCAGTACCATCAAAATGAGCTACCCCGATACGATCTTCCGGACCTATGGGGCAGGCGGGGCAGGCAGACCCACACGGATAAAGAACCTAAAAATGTCATCAAGCCAAAAACCTTCTGAGTTCTTTATAAAAGTTTTCGCGCGAACCTATAAAGATAACTAAAACTTCTTTTTTATCTTTTGCCATATCATATACTGCCCGATATTGGATAGCAGCATGAAAGATTTTTATATAAGTAGACATCATATTTCATGTTAAATCTCTTAACTGAACACTTTCACCCTGTTGATGGCTTTTCCACGCTTCTTTGCGCATTTCATCTAACGCTTTGGCATAATCTTTGTTAAGGAAGAAAAATAGACGCTCCTTGTCATCTTCACTTAGCTTGGAAGCAGCCTCGATTATCTTTTCATATGTGAGTTCTATGGCAATTTCCGGCATGATTTGGTACCTCCTCTTATTCACTTAAGATATTTTTATCACGATTCAGGTACGTAATCAATATAAACATTACAGTGGATAGCGAGCAGTGAAGGAAGGAAAGCTCAAGGCTCCAGTTAAATAAGCAGATTTAACAGGCCAGGCTGTTTTGGGGAATATCGGCTGTGGAGGTGGATAGATTAAATCGTAATTAATGTCATGCAGTTGTTAGCTTCTCTTGTTTCACCCTTTCGTGTAACCAAATCTTTATTAAAGCACTGCGGTCTACACCAATGTTTTCCCGGATGCGATCAATTTCGTTGACCAGTTCTTCTGCCACATCAAGCGTGATGCGGACTTTCTTTCCGTGGCGAATAATTCTGGCCTTAGACATGTCAATAAGATCATGAATATCCTCGCCCTCGTCGAATCGTCGGTCAAACTCTTCTGTGCTTTTAGCTATTTTCTTTTTCGCCATACAATTCAGCCTCCTTTTTTCTGGTGCGTCTTACCGATATGATTCGAATAGAGTTGCTCCTCCGGGTGAAAATTGCGGTCCACAGCTTTTTATCGATTTTTCCTATTAAAATGCTTCTGTTTTCAAGCGGATAGGATGTGAGAATTTCGACCCCGTTGGTATCGTTCCACAGTTCCTTTGCCGTATCAAAATCAATATCATGCTTAGCTTTGTTAGTGCGGCTCTTTTCATCATCCCATTCAAATCGCATAATATATATTATACATATTTTATACAAAATTACAACAAAAAATCTAACCTGTGATAGTTTAGAGAATTGAAAAGAAAGTTCGGGACATCCTAATCAAGTAAGCAACTCGTTAGAGCAATCGGTAGCTTCTCAAAAGGCAGGAAGAACCAAGGAGGCTTTGAGCGCGCAATCTTAAATCTACGCCGATCTTTTTGTGGTGGATAATAAAAGAAAAGATCAAACAAATGATGGGGAATTGATTTTAAAAAAACCACCCATTACCCATTTCAGCTCAAGGCCCCAGTTAAATAAAGAAGCAGATTTAACAGGGCAGGCTGTTTTGGGTAAAAAAGAGGTTAGAGAAGCTTTGACCTTTTACCATGCCGGAAGATGTCAATAGAGCCGCAGAGGAGAAATGGTTTGCCGCGTATAAACATGCTTTAAAGAATGTAAAAATTTGTCAGGGCATAGGCGGAACTTTGGATACCATTGCGGGGAATGTTAAGCGGGCTCCCAAAATCTGGCTGAATCTTTCCCTTGAATGGCTGTATAGGCTGATTTGTGAGCCAAAGCGAATTAAAAGGCAGAAGGTATTGCCGGTATTTGCTGCTAAGGTTTTAATCCACAGATTGCGCAGATTACACAGATGAAGATCAGAGGTCAGAGATCGGGGATCAGAGGTCAGAGAAAATATTAGACACGGAAGCTTAAGGCTAAAGGCGGTAATCATTGAGAATATCTAAGGATCACTATTTTAAGACCGAGTCCAAGTCTTTCTTAATATCCTCTGCGAGCCAATGCCTGACCAATGTCTGATAAGGGATAGACTTCATAGTAGCAAGCTTCTTGATTGCTTTAACATGAAGAGGATCGATCTTAATAGTGATGTTTTTAAGTTTCCTCTTACGCTTACCTGAAAGTATATCCTGGTGAAGACGCTCGTCTAGAGTAAGGGTAACCGGCTCATCCATGATTTCATCCAGGATATTTTCCTGGTCATAGTACTTAACCCATTTTTTTGGCAGCGCTTTTTGTTTTGGCATCTTTATCTCCTGTGTTTCTTGTAATATTGAATTTCTGCTCGATTCATGTCCCAGCCAGTGATTGGTCGAGCAATACCTTTGGGTTTAAGCTCGAAGACAATAGTCAGATACCTTCCTTCAAATGTTGGGCCAAAAACTGCATAATGTCCTTTTTTTGTCCGCCTGAAAAAAGGGTTGTTGGCAAAGACCTCTTCAGCCTCTTCCGGCGCTATGCCGTGACCAAGTTGAAGATGCAAGGCATTGCCCTCATCCCATTCGAAATCATTAATTCGCAAAATAGTCTCCTGTTTTGAGTCATACATAGTATTACATATTTTTTTAGACTCGTCAAGATGAGCTTAGATTTTAAATTTTGAATGATGAAAGAGAGGCTGAACTGGAATTTTTAGACACGGATTACAAAAATGAGGAGAAACTGGTTTGAAGGTTTTGTTGATTGCTGGCGCGCGCCCAAATTTTATGAAGATCGCTCCCATTTATCGAGAGTCGCTGAAGTATGACCAGGTGGAATGCAGGATTGTACATACTGGGCAGCATTATGACTATGATATGTCGCAGGCCTTTTTCGAGGATCTGGAGTTGCCGGAGCCGGATTTTTTTCTAAATGCCGGTTCAGGCACTCATGGTGTGCAGACAGCAAAAATCATGGTGGCTTTTGAGAAGCTGTGTGAAGAGGAAAGACCGGATCTGGTTATTGTTGTGGGTGATGTGAATTCTACTCTGGCTTGCAGTATTGTGGCAAAAAAAGCCCTGATCGAGGTCGCCCATGTCGAGGCTGGACTGAGAAGCTTTGACCTTACCATGCCGGAAGAGATAAATCGCATGGTGACGGATTCCATATCAGACTATTTTTTTGTGACTGAAGAAAGTGGTGAAAAAAATCTTCTTAAAGAAGGCAGACCAAAAGAGAAAATCCACTTTGTCGGAAATGTAATGATCGATAATCTTTTTTATCAGGCTAAAAAGCTTGAAAATTACGATGGCAAGGGTTTTTCTACATTTAAGCTGAAGGAGAAAAACAATGATTATGTTTTTCTTACCCTGCACCGGCCTTCCAATGTGGATACGAAGGAATCTTTTGAAGAGATAGCTTTTGCATTAAATCAGATTGCAACGGAAAGACCAATCTTTTTCCCGGTTCATCCCAGGACACGGAAAATGATGGAACAATTTGACATCTCGTTTTCAGAAAACATTCATCTTCTTTCTCCTCTTGGTTTTAAGGAGGCATTGTTTCTTTGGAAGGATGCGGCTCTGGTTATGACGGACAGCGGTGGATTACAGGAGGAAACAACAGCCATGGGTGTGCCGTGTGTTACTCTGCGGGAAAATACTGAAAGACCTATTACAATTGCAATGGGGACAAATGTGCTGGGTGGAACCAGCAAAGATTCGATTTTGAAGTCATACAGAGATAGTATGAAAAAGAAGAAGGAATTCTCCATGCCGCCCAAATGGGATGGAAGAGCGGCTGAGAGGATATGGAAGGTGCTTTGTGGTTAGCCACCCCAGTACCATCAAAATGAGCTACCCCAGAGGAATGGACTTCGCCCCGGAGAAATAGGCTCCGCATTTCACAGGATAAATATTCCACAAGGCAGGCGGGGCAGGCAGACCCACAGACTTTTACCCATTTCAGCTCAAGGCTGTTTTGGGTAAAAGTGTTAGCCGCAGACTATGAACTGATGCTGAGATTTCTTGTCAAACATAGAATCACTACAGCTTATATTCCTGAGATCCTGGTCAAGATGCGCAGTGGGGGAATGAGCAATGCCTCGCTGAAAAATCGCTTGTTAGCTAATCGCAACGACAGGCTGGCCTGGAAGGTGAATGGCCTCAAACCTTATCCCTGGACATTATATTTGAAACCATTACGCAAAGTCGGCCAGTATATCTTTAACAAATGCTGACCCGAGCAAGCTCCGAACAACCCGTCCTTTACCCATTTCAGCTCAAGGCCCCAGTTAAATAAAGAAGCAGATTTAACAGGGCAGGCTGTTTTGGGTAAAATAGAGTAGGGCAGGCACATACAACATTAGCTCTTTACCCAATTCAG
>VMSQ01000332.1 GCA_013792055.1 Desulfobacteraceae bacterium | reverse complement strand
ATATGTAAAAAGTATTTGAGATTGGTTATGCAGCCCTTTATTTGATACTATACTTATCTTGATATTTGAGTTAACTTTTGTTTTATGCCCTTGCAACTGGTTATATTTACATATATTATAAGTATTGAACAGGCTCAATTAATAAATTGCCCGGCTTAGGCCACAAATCAATTGAGGGCAGCAATGATTAACAACATAAATAATACTTTTTTGAAAATTGCAATTTGCCTTTTCTTTTTTCTTAGCGGTTGTTCTTCCCTGCAGAGAGCTGCATCAACAAACGATATCCACTTGTTGGAAAAGACAATTTCTGAAGGCAAGGAGGATGTTCAACGTAACCCGATGCCATTAATTATCGCTGCTCAAAAGGGGCATCATGAAATTGTAAGAATACTTCTTGATGCTGGTGCTAACCCTAATCTAACTGATTTTAGAAACCAATCACCTTTGCTATGGGCCGCGTCTAATAACCATCCTGACATAGTTGACCTACTACTGAAGTTTAAGGCTGATCCAGAGATAAAAGAGAGTGGATCTGGTCAAACCGCTCTTTTGGTTGCTGTTATAAAACAACATGAGAAAATAGTTAAATTATTGCTTGATCATGGTGCTGATCCAAACTTAACAGATAACAAAAACCAGTCCGCCCTTATGTTTGCCGCGTCTAAAAACCATCCCGACATAGTTGATCTACTAATAAAATTTAACGCTGATCCAGAGATAAAAGAGAGTAACTATGGTCAAACCGCTCTAATAAGCTCCGTCATAAGGCAACAGGAGAAAATAGTTAAATTATTGCTTGAACATGGTGCTGACCCGAACACACATGCTAAAGATGGTACCAACTCTTTGTCACAAGCTGTCATCAAAAATAATATTGCTATTGTTAGGGAATTGCTGGAAGCGGGTGCAGATGTAAACATTAAAAATAATTTTGGGACAACTCCTCTAATGTGGGCAAGCTCAAAGGGATTTATTGATATAGTTAAATTATTGCTTGAACATGGTGCTGATCCGAACTTAACAGATAACAAAAACCAGTCTGCCCTTATGTTGGCCGCGTCTAACAACCATCCTGGCATAGTTGACCTACTACTGAAGTTTAAGGCTGATCCAGAGATAAAAGAGAGTGAATTTGATCAAACCGTTCTTATAAGCTCCGTTATTCGGCAACAGGAGAAAATAGTTAAATTATTGCTTGAACATGGTGCTGATCCAAACACACATACTAAAGATGGTGCCAACTCTTTGACACAAGCTGTCGCTAAAAATAATATTAGTATTGTTAGGGAGTTGCTGGAAGCGGGTGCAGATGTAAACATTAAAACTAATGATGGTGCCAACTCTTTGACAGAAGCTGTCGTCAAAAATAATATTAGTATTGTTAGGGAGTTGCTGGAAGCGGGTGCAGATGTAAATATTAAAAGTAATGTTGGGACAACTCCTCTAATGTGGGCAAGCTCAAAGGGATTTATTGATATAGTTAAATTATTGCTTGATCATGGCGCTGACCCAACATTGATACAACATGACGGACTTTCAGCTCTTAAACTTGCAAATAGCTATAACTTTCAAACTATAGCTGAAATGATACGTTCAGCTATATCTAATGAATTTAGACATACTCCAAGCGTTAAACCTCATTCTCCCAGGAAATCAACTAAAGAATTTAACGTTTACACAGGCACAGGTTGGGCGGTAATAATTGGTATCTCTCAGTATCAATATTCTGGCCAAAACGGCTTAACCAACCTCATCTTCGCTGATAATGACGCAAAATCATTTGCTCGCACACTCCTCAAGCTTGGCTGGAATGAAAACAATATTAAATTATTGGTTAACAAAGATGCTACACAGAGGAACATCACGATAGCTCTTGAGTCATGGTTATCGAAAGCTGGTCCTAATGACCAGATTATTCTTTTTTGGGCAGGGCATGGTTATCCAAACCCGGAAGATTCTCAAAAAGTATATCTTGCCACCTACGATACAGACATTTCTATTCCCGCCACAGGTTATCGCATGGATAGGGTTCGCTCCATACTGGAAGAAATTAAATCAAAGAATGTAATTCTCTTTGCTGATACTTGCCATGCTGGAAAATTAATCACCAGAGGAAATGAAAGACGGGGAATATCAATTGTCCAGAATATTGACAAAATGGCACGGGAACAAAAAATTCCCAAAGGTTGGATTTTCATGGTTGGAGCTGATACTGACCGTCAGGCTATTGAGCATACTTCATGGACAAATGGGGCTTTTACTCACTCACTAATCAAAGGGCTGAACGGCGAGGCAGATGGGTTCCAAAGTGCTGGGATAAAAGATAGTATTGTCACAATGGGCGAATTAAAAGATTACATGAACATCTCAATGCCTAATGAAACTCAGAAAGTACTTGGAGTAGCAAGAAGACCTATTATCATGACCAGCAGCGGTGATCCTGATATTTGGAATCTAACTTTACAGGCAACACAATAAACAGCTATAACCGACCAGTCAATTCACTTTACCACAAGAAGCTCTGTCATGTGGGGTAACTTGTAATTTTATAAAAAAACCACACAAGAGGCACCGACCTTGATGCGTCTGGTGATTTCAAACAATGATAAAGGATAATAATAAATGGCACGACAAACTTTAGGGGAAACGTTGCGCTTAACAGGATGGCATGGAGCGGTGATGAGGAACGAGTGCCGCGGGAGCCAGTCCCTGGTAGCGCTTTGTTAAGCCTTCTTTGTTTTCATTTTTTTAACCAATGCTTCAGGGTGTTCCCACTCTGTACGAAGAGATTGTTCCTCTACGTAAGAACGGAACTTATAAAGTTGGTGCAACAGACTCTCTTGTTTAAAAGTAAGAGAGACCATCATAATTGTAATTAGCCCTCGGTAGAAATAATCCCATGCGTTCTTCGTAAATTCAGCAATCCTCGGTGTGCCTATCATGCCTGACACATGGAATCTGGGAGGATTGCCGCCATACATCTCCATAACGTGTGTAGATGCAGCATGAACATACCCGGAGTACGCTTGACTTAGCGTCCTATGCAATTCTTGATTGTCGCTTGGATTCAACTCTTGTTCCGGAATACGTGAAATAGCCGCATGAATTTTCTTTCGTGGAATTGTGGAGCGATTTTGTGTTGACAGAAACACATTATCTGGATTATCCAGCTCTTCCTGATAAAAGAGCTTCAAATACTTTTTATGAAGTTCTGTTGTTTCACCTGCTCGAATTGCTTGGCAAAGAAATAAGATATCTTCACTGAATTCATTGAGCATTCGAAATAGCGCGCCCAATTCTTGAACATATCCAGTCCTTAGCAACAATAGAGAAGCGTTCAAACCGCTTACCAACCTCGCGCATTTCTGAACCACAGCAGCCTCTACCGTTTCATTTTCGTATCGAAATACCTGGTAAGAGCCGCGCGTAACAAAAGCAGGAGGGGGTACTGTATTCTCGATTTGCCGGAACACTCTCTCAATGACATTTGCTATTTCAATGAAGAGATTAATCATCTTTTTTTGCGAGAAGTTCACCAGCCTGGAACCCAACAAGAGGTTGCTAAAGGCACGTTTAACTCATAAGTGGCAAAAGAAAAAAGCCGCACCGGGTTCCCGGTCGAGTGTGCAACGCCATGTTATAATATTCCTTTTTCATTTTTTGGAAAATAGCACCGACACATATCCTCGTACATTTTTTTGATAACATTATCTTTATCTTATGTTTTTGCAATTAAAGCAATCTCATTGAATGAAAGGAACGCTAAAAGAGCTATAAATTTAATAACTTCATTTATTTCTTCTCTGTCAATGGAATGAAATAGGCTACCATCTTTTAATCGCCTTGCAACAATTTGTATCCCACCGTGTGTATAGCTATGCATGTTTTTAAGTGCCATTTTCTTAATATTACTTAATGTTCCAACCCAATTTCGTTCTTTTTCGACCGATTCCAGCATTTCACCTAAGTGCAAGGGGAATTGATCTTTTTTTATTAGAGTGGCAATCTGTTCATCACAGGCACAGTGTTGTATCCATGCTGCACGAATGAAACTTTCAAACAGCGGTCGTACCAAAGCATAACTTGATGCATTGAGCGAATTTTCAAATAGTACAACAATTGCTTTTGAATGCTCAATCGCTACATCGAACAATGCTGCTGAGAGATCATTCCTGTCATTCGAGTCAAAACTTAACCCATCTAATTCTTTGTCTATTATTGCAAGTAAACTTCGTAGGTTTTTCATGTTTTTAAATTATAACCCATAAACCGGCTCGACCGGTGCAACTATTGGTTGTGTATTGACTATGTTTCAACGTGCGGTTTTTATATACTTTTCAACGTCTTCTGTTTTAAACAACCATTGTTCAATCATCCCGTCTGCTTCTTCTGTCCACTCCTCACACGCAATTAAATCTCTTTCTGAAACGGCTCTTAAATTATTAAGGTTATAGCCTGTTGAAATTTGTATATATGCTGGCAACCCATTTTCAACACGTTGTTTTAATTCAAGGGGTTTAATATTATATCTATCCTCAATATCTTTGCCTGTTAAATAGATGTCTTTAAGGTCGGTCGCCAAGCGATTTTTGCGTGTTCGATAAAAATTAAAACCCAAAGTAAATATGACACCGAAGTACCCAACAATAATGAGCACACGGCCTATCCATGGATGTATAGGTTGAAACATTCCGGCACCTCCAATAAAGATAGAAACAAACAAAAACAGCCAGTCTTTTATAAAAAATTTCATCAGCCATCCCCCACGAGATAGCCCACAGAATAAAAGAGGGGAAGCCGTTGTGGGATACGGCGTTCGGGAGCTACCCTATCCCCTCAATCTTTAATTACTTTTTTAGACATAGCTTTGATTTATGTGTTTTTTTGTTTAATCAGCTTGTGGTGCACAAGGTATTTTCGGCCAAGATGATCAATTGACCACTCTGTTCTTGATTGAATACCCTCCCATTCTGAGCCCATTATGCGTGCAACTTTTACGAACTTTGATCTTCTTAATTCTTCTAAGTGGAATGCGGCGATATTTGTTCCGATAGAAAGTATTCCAGCTATCTCTACATCCTCAACCTTTGGGTACTTCAAGATAGCCAACAATATGCGTTCTCTATCCTTTTCAAGTTTCTTTTTTATATTAACAGCAGTCTCTTTAGAACGGCCACTTCCACCGGCTATTTTTTTGTTGAGACTGGTTATATAAACAAGAAGGTGGATTAAAATTGAAAATTGAAAAACGCACAATACTGATAATCCAAGGAGCAGCCGGATTTCTGGTTTTGCTATTGTTTCAAACTGCAACCCTAATTTTTTCAACCATTCGTGCAGAAATATGGCAAACGGTACTAATAGGATTGTCATGACCACTAGCAAGCGCGACCATGTGGTTGGTAGGATTTCTTTTAGGACGTCTTTTATCATAGTAATCATCTTCGCATAACTAGTTAGTAGATAGTTTCAGTATAACTATCAGGAAATAAAAACTTAACAAAGATTATTTTGGTTTTATGAATGTTATGCAGAAAATGTATAATCTCATGAAACCAATCCCATCTGAAATCAAAATCCTTTATGACGCACTTCTGGTCAAAAGAGGTGTGCCGCTGAAAAACAAGAACCAGACCGGGCAAGAACAGAAGCAGGCGTTTACTGATCAGGATGAGATAGGGGCATTAAAGAATAAAAAGGAGAATATTTCAACAAAAAAACTGGTATAAAATCAAATAGTACTGATTGGAGACCTGTCTACAAAAATTAACAAAGCCCGCTCGATTTTTAATCCACAGATTACTCAGACCCGCCTGCCACTGCGAGGCACAAGCGGGCAGGTTGCACAAATTTTAGTGAGTTGTTGGGTTAAATTCCCCGAGGCTTGCTTCGTTTAGATTGTGAAAATCAGATCTTGCTACGGGGTAGTTCATTTACTGTCACTGTCAAAAAATCTAAGCCGCACTTTTTGGGGAAGGATTTTTTTCTGATAGAGTTTCTCGAAGAAAGTTCTTAGCCCTTTCAATTGCAGGGGATCAAGATTGTAGTTCAATAGCTCGTAGTATTTTCTGCAGATATCAATATCTATTCCAAGAATTCCTGAAGCTTTTGCGGCAATAGTTTCTAAATTCTTCTTTCCTTGTTCTTTTGAAAGACCAAATATTTTTATTATTGATGATACTGTATCAGGTCTTTTATCTGCGAATGATTTTCTTACCGCCCATAATGCAAAAACAAATGGCAGGCCCGTTAATTCAAGCCACATCTGACCAAGATCATAAATATGATCGAAATGAACATGCCATTTTTCTTTTAAAGCTTTGTCGCCGATAATAAGCGCTGCTTCAGCATGTTTTTTAATTTCATCAGGGCATTGAATCGGCATTATTTCAAACACAGGTTTTACTTTTTTTGTTAAAAAAAGAAGTTTTATCAGTTCTGCGGCTGCTGCAGACTTGTCTGTAATTATCACCTTTTTATTATCCAGCTTTTCCAAAGGCATTTTGCTTACAAGAATGACACTCATAACTCTTCCATGACAGGATATTGACAGGTCGGGAAGAAGCAGCCATTCATCCTGGTGTTTTGCATAAGCAACAGATGATACAGGGCTTATGTCAAGCTCTTCTTTTTCCATCATTTCATTTAAAGTAGAGGGAGGTGCACTTACAATTTTCAGCCAGTCAGGTTTTAAACCGTTATCTATGCCATAATATACCGGAGCTACGTTCATATAAACTATGCGACCCAGATTGACTGGCGGAATGGCCATGTTATTTTTAAATTGATGTTTCATTTATTGTAATTTTTCACCACGGATTTTCACGGAATTACACTGAATTATCAAAAAGCTATTATTGACAGGATTAACAGGATTTTTTGGATTTTTTATTTTTCTCAATCTCCAGATGAGACTGAGAAATTACAATCCCGCCCAAAGATT
>VMSQ01000141.1 GCA_013792055.1 Desulfobacteraceae bacterium | reverse complement strand
CTCCTTTGAAATAGAAGGTGATGTAGTTATCATTTACTTCAGGGCCGCAATATGTATCGATTGTTGCAAAGTGATATCCAAGACGTGAGTTGAAATTCAGATATTCTCCTGAAATAACGGCATAATTGGGTCCTCCCATGCGGCCTTCTTTTAATGGGTCTCTAAAAACAGATTCCGCAACAATAGAAGCAAACCCCCGCCAGTTTACTCCTATATCGCCTGACCACTCTATTCCTTTGTGAGTCATTCCATTTAGCAATGCTTTGAAGGGCACGGAAATTACATCTTCTTTTTGTGCTTCGCGCGCTTTATTATCAATCGAAAGGCCGCCTCCCAGGTCAATTACGTAAATGCTTAGCGGTAGAGAGCTATAAAGCCGGACAGCGATGTTTTCTTTAGATTTAATATCATCGCTGATCCAGAACATTTTACGCATTGACATTTCATGTGCAAAACGGATTATGTCGTGGATTGTCTGACAGGAATCCGGATTAAAATTATCCTGTTTGGGATCTAAAAGATTTAAGGGTGCAATCTTCTTAAGGGCAGCTTGAGTCGCCTTGTATGTAGGGCTTCCCTTCATTGGATTTATAGCTTTTTTTTCCTTTAAAAGTTGTTCCACGCGACCTTTGTAGACGATTTTGTTAGTTGCATCGACTGTAATTTCTTCACTGTGTTCAATTACAGATGTGGCATTTTGTGTTCCTACGAGAGTTGGGATTTGAAATTCTCTGGCCACAGAAGCCATGTGTCCTGTAACGCTTCCCACATCAGTTACGATTGCCCTGGCACGTCCCATTATTGGTACATAGCGGGGTGAAGTTTGATGGGCTATCAAAATTGCGCCTTCAGGTATCTCATAAAGATTGTGATCTGATTTCAACACATAGGCAAGACCTGAAGCAGTCCCTCCTGAAGCTGAAGCACCACCTTTAATAAGGACAGGGTGATCACTAAGCTCCTCTTTGGAGACATCTAAAGATGTTGCCGGCGTTTCTGCGGGAATAAACTTTAATAACCTTTTCAGCGGCCTTGCCTGTAATATGTAAAGCTTATTTTGCTTATCTATGGCCCACTCAATATCGAGAGCAGCACCATAATGCCTTTCAAGTTTTAAAGCATAATCAACAAGTGTTTTTATCTGTGAGGGGTTAAGGCACGCTTTATCCTTTAAATCATCGGATACAGTCTCATCCTTTGTGCCCCCTTCTGCGTCGGTTGTACAAATGATTTCTTTAAAGGCGATTTCTGATTTCTCAATCTGCCTGTTCTGTTTATTTACCTGGTAAAAGTCGGTGTTGGTTGAACCATCAACCGCGCTGACACCCAGTCCCCATACAGCACTAATCATAATTACTGCATTGAGGCTGTCATTCGGGTCAATAGTATACATAATCCCGCTGACCTGGGCGTCTATCATTATTATACAGGCCACGCTCATGATTACATCCTGATCCAGATATCCCCTGCTGCGGCGGTAGTAAAGAGCTCTTGAATTAAAGGTGCTTGACACAACTTCTTTGTATGCATGAATGAGATTTTTGTCGGTTACGTTTAAAACTGTGGAGTGCTGGCCGGCAAAACTGGCCTCAGAATCTTCAGTGGTTGCGCTGCTTCTGACAGCGAGTCTTATATCCGATCCTAATTTATGCTTAAGTTCAATGGCTGCATTGCGCAATTCTCTTTCCAGGTCATCCGGCAGTTCAGCATTCAATATAAGAGACTGAATTTCCGGGCTGATTTTCAGAAGTGTCTCGGTGGCATTGACATCAAGACCTTTCAATTTGTTGTCTATCAATTTTGAAAGATCGTTATGATCGAGAAAGTGCTGGCAGGCATAAGCTGTAACTGCAAAACCCTGAGGCACGGGAAGATGAGCCCTGTTATATACTTCACCTAAATTGGCTGCTTTGCCTCCGACTTCGGATATATTGTCCCGGCTTAGCATCTCGAGTGGAATGACCAGATTTGTCTTATCAATTTTTTTCTTTTGTTCAAAATCTTTGAGTATGGTGGTGCCTATTTTTTCAGCAGCATCAAAGAGCCGAGGATATTCTCCCCCTGACAGCGCATTAAGGTCTTCTACAATACTGAAAACTTCGCCCAACAGTATTTCCGACTGGATTAGAATATAAGCAAGGGAAAAAGGCTTGTCCCTGTAGAAGATATGCTCAAGATCGGTAATTATTTCAAGTGCCCGGTTGTTTGAAACCAATATTCTTCTAAAACACTCATACTTGCGTTTGAATATGCTTTCATCCGGCGAAATGCGGTCGCCGATCTTACTCTTTCTGAACAGATCAAATAAGTTGAACATAAAAAAGCCTTTTGTATAGACTTTCAGATAATTCATTTCACAAGGCCAGAAGGAGGAAGGCGTATTAGTTATACGTCGACGACTGATAACGCAGTGAAATTATTTATCTGAAAGTCTATAGCTGAAAAAAAAGGCGCTCCGTGCTAATTTGACGGAGCACCTTTTTTAATATAAAATATTCAGCTAAACCACAGTTACATTTACAGCAACAGGACCTTTTTGCCCTTGCTCGATGTCAAATGTAACTCGATCACCCTCATTAAGTGATTTAAAGCCGGATGAGTTGATCCCTGAATGATGAACGAATAAATCAGGACCATCTTCCTGTTCAATGAATCCAAAACCTTTTTGGTTGCTGAACCATTTCACAATACCATCAGCCATAGTGACAATCTCCTTTCAAAAAATTCTAATGGTTCCAAACTTCAGGTTGTTGCCGCTTTGACAAATGGATCTTTCCCCTAAGAACGAAACCGGTACGCCATCAAGAGCGTGTTTTAAAAAGAAATTAAGATCGTTAACTTTTTTTCCCAAAGAATTTACTTTACTATTCTGACATTGGCTGCCTGTAGCCCATGACGTGTTTTCTTTATTTCAAATGTTACTTTGTCGGATTTTTGTAACACAAAAAAGCCATGGTCTTTGATGCCGCTGCTGTGCATAAAAACATCCCCATCGTTTTCGGTTTCAATAAAACCAAAGCCTTTTTTCTCATTATACCATTTAACCGTTCCCTCTTTCATACGTAACCCACCTCACAAAATCTTTAAAAATAAGACATCATATTATTATAAATATGATCAGAATTCATTATCGCCAAACTGCAATATTTTATTAATATCATAAATTCTGAATAATATCAAACGATCTTTAAATAATGAGGGACAAGAAAATAACCGTTTACAGTTAACGGTTAAAATGCTTCAGTCGTTGCATAGTTCATTGAAAAAACTGTAAACCGTGAACCGTTACATCAGGTGTTTACTCCTGTCCAGACTCCTGTATTGAACTGCTTCGGAAATGTGGTCAATCTTTATATCGTTTTCAGCTTCAAGATCCGCAATAGTTCGGGCAATTTTAAGTATGCGGTTGTATGCCCTGGCGGAAAGGCCAAGTTTATCTATAGCTGATTCCAGAAGGCCGCAAGATGCATCATCAATTTTACAATATTTTTTTATATGGCGAGAGTTCATCTGGGCGTTGCAGTATATTTTTGATCTTTCAAATCTTTGAGACTGAAGTTTGCGGGCTGCTGAAACTCGGTTTCTGATATTTTCAGATGACTCTGAATTGAATTTTCCCATAAGATCTCTGTATGATACGGCAGGAACTTCCACGTGAATATCTATCCTGTCCATGAGAGGGCCTGAAATCTTTGACCTATACCTGTGGATCTGCTGATACGAACATCTGCATTCATGCTTTGGGTCGGAAAAATAGCCGCACTGGCATGGGTTCATTGCAGCAACCAGCATAAAACTTGAAGGATAGGTAATTGTTGAAGAAGCGCGGGAAATAGTTACTGTTTGATCTTCTAAAGGCTGTCTTAAAACTTCTAATACATGCTTTTTAAATTCCGAGAGTTCATCCAGAAAAAGCACTCCATTGTGCGCCAGACTGACCTCTCCCGGCCTT
Source organism: Desulfobacteraceae bacterium (assembly GCA_013792055.1). Classification (GTDB taxonomy): domain Bacteria; phylum Desulfobacterota; class Desulfobacteria; order Desulfobacterales; family ETH-SRB1; genus B13-G4. The sequence continues at coordinate 6,733 of VMSQ01000141.1, read as the reverse complement.
GGAACCTGGCCGCCGCCTATTAAACCTGCATCTGATATTGTATGATGAGGAGCTCTGAAAGGCCTTTTTGTAATAAGTGCCTGGTCTTTTGTAAGCATTCCAACTACAGAGAATATTTTTGTAGTTTCAATGGATTCGTCAAATGTTATTGGAGGTAGTATGCTGGCTAAACGTTTTGCCAGCATAGTTTTGCCGGCTCCGGGAGGACCAATCATTATAAGGTTGTGACCGCCTGCCGCCGCAACTTCCAAAGCCCTTTTTACATGTTCTTGGCCCTTTACCTCGGAAAAATCCACATCGAATTTGTTATTTTTGTCAAATATGGCAGAAACATCTGTTATTTCGGGTGGAATCTGAGAGAATCCGCGGAAAAAATTTACTACCTGAGATAGAGTTTTTACAGGATAAACCGAAATTCCCTTTACTACAGATGCTTCCCTGCCATTATCGTAAGGAACAATTATCCCTTCATATTTTGCTGTTTTTGCCGCTATAGCCATGGGAAGCGAGCCTTTTACAGACTTAATACGACCATCCAATGAGAGTTCACCTAAAATTAGATATTTGGAAATAACTTCCTGGGGAATAATGTTAGTTGCAGCTAATATTCCTAATGCTATGGGCAAATCAAAACCTGTACCCTCCTTTTTAATATTTGCCGGTGCTAAATTGACAGTTATCCTGTCATCAGGGAAAATATAGCCTGAATTGTTAATAGCGGATTTAACCCTTTCTTTGCTTTCTTTTACAGAAGCTTCAGGAAGTCCCACTGTGGTAAAAGTAGGGAGACCCTGCATTATATCAACCTCGACTTCAATCAAATATGCATCTATCCCGATAACAGCGCTGCTTAAAACCCTTGCAAGCAATCTTTCCTCCTATAAAACGTCTCGGATTTCTACAACCTCTTGATATTATAAATTATTTAGCGGCATTTAGTGTGTGCCACATACATGGAATGTTGGAATAATGGAATAGTGGGTAGAAGGAAAAATCAATTTCTTCCAATATTCCAATTGAGGCGAAGCCCCTAAGTTCTACAATAAATTAGGTTAGCTCCAAACATATTAATAATAACAAATAGTTTTATATAGGACAATCATTTTATATCTTTATTGTCAAAACAATGCAACATGAGCTATTAATGAATAAATTGATGGATTGATTTTATTTTATGATTATATTATCAATTCGAAAAAAATTCGAACTATAATTTTTAGGAGACAAAATATAATTTATGCATTTTCGACAAAGAACAGTTTTAAAGCCGGTTAGTTTTTCAGGCGTGGGTGTACACTCAGGGAAAAAAGTTAATCTGACAATTAAACCGGCACCTATTAATCATGGAATTAAATTTGTGAGGACTGACCTTCCTGATAAACCAAGCGTTTCCGCTCATTTTAATATGGTTGTAGATACAAGCCTTGCAACAGTCATAGGTTGTGATGGTTTTATTGTCTCAACAATAGAGCATCTTATGGCCAGTTTTGCCGGTTTTTCAATTGACAATGCAATAGTTGAGCTTGATGCCTACGAGGTTCCGATAATGGATGGAAGTGCCGGCCCTTTTATTTCATATATAAAAGCCTCAGGGATAAAGGAGCAGCTTGCCCCAAGATATTTTTTTGTTATAAAAGAGCCTATTGAACTTGAAGAAGATGGAAAGTTTGTTGGTGTCTATCCGGCATCAGAATTTAAGATCACATGTACAATATATTATGATCATCCATTAATAAGAGAACAATCATATTCCATAGATGTATCGGATCAAGTTTTTGAAAAAGAAATTTGCAGAGCCAGAACTTTTGGTTTTATTAAAGAAATTGAATACTTGAAAAAGTATGGTTTTGCACGCGGAGGTTCGCTGGATAATGTCATAGTAATTGATGAGAAGGATGTATTAAACAAAGAGGGTTTGCGCTTTCCAGATGAGTTCGTAAGACATAAAATTCTCGACTGCATAGGCGATTTTTCTCTTCTTGGTATACCTATTTTAGGCCACGTTATAGTAAACAAATCCGGCCATTCCTTCAACCATGCTTTTCTGAAAAAATTCTTCGAAAACAAGAAATCATGGGAAACACGTATGATCCATGATATAAATGAATTGCCGCCCTTTCAACCAAAATCGCTTGCCATTTAATTGGGTATCCTATATTGTAATTACCGAAGTTCACGGTTCCATACAAGTAACCGTGAACCGTGAACCTGACAACCCGGATAGTTATATATATGCTTGCATTAATTAATAGAAAAACCTGGATTATTTTCTTTGCTATAATTTTCGTGCTGCAAAATTTGGCTTTTGCTCAGGATCATAATGCAAGGATAGCCAATATGACAGTAACAAATACCCGTGACGATCTTCTTCTTTATTTAAATGTTGAGGGGGCTTTCAAAGAGGAGACAAAAAAGGCTGTCTTAAACGGAGTGCCGGCAACTTTTACATTTTTCACTACTCTTTACCAGGTTAACAATTTTTGGATTGATAACAAAATAGCTGCGATAAAGACAACTCATACAATTAAATATGATAACTTGAAAAAAGAATTTATTATAAAGCATTCATTAGAAAGTGGAGAACATTTGGTAACAAAATCTTTCGAAGAAGCCCAGAAGGTGATGGCTGAAGTCGATGGCTTAAAAATTGTTTCGCTTGGCAGGCTGAAAAAAGGCGAGAAATATCAAATTAGAGCTAAGGCCGAGCTTGGCAAACCTACCCTTCCTTTTTATCTGCATTATGTCTTGTTTTTTGTTTCGCTGAGAGACTTTGAAACCGATTGGCATACAATAGATTTCATCTACTAATATATGCATGTATCTGTTCATAAACACAATTCTTTCCAAAATTATTATGAGTAAGAACATATTTAAAAAGCCTGAAACCTTTATTTCAGAAGATGAAAGAAAAAGGCGTAAAAGAGAAGGCATCCTGATTGTCGTCATAATCGCCGTTGTTGCATTTCTGACTTTTGCTGAAAGCAGGATTGTTCATTTTGGAGCTGATATCCCAATTTCCAACACAATCCTGATGTTCATTCTGATCAATATCAATTTGCTCTTGCTTATCTTATTGATATTCCTTGTATTTAGGAATCTGGTAAAGCTTCTTTATGATAGAAAACGTAAAGTCATGGGAGCAAAGCTCCGGACGAGGCTTGTCGTTGCATTTATATCTCTTACCCTTCTGCCAACCATTGTTCTGTTTTTCTTTTCGATCAATTTTATTACAACCAGCATTGAATTCTGGTTTGACGTGCCTGTCGAGCAGGCTCTTGAAAATTCACTTCTTGTCGGAAGAAGTGTTTATAAACATGCAGAGGAAAACAATCAGTTTTTTATGGAAAAAATATCATACCAGATTAAGACTAAGAAATTTTTAGATTCTAACAATAGAAGTTCTCTTTCCCATTACATCCAGGTGGTCCAGCGGGCATTCAATTTCCATGCTGTAGAAATTTATAACTTAAATTCAGAGCGCATTACTTTTGCCACAGCCCAGGGGCTGGAGGATGAACCTCTTAGCGTTGTTTCAGCAGACAACCTCCAGAAAGACTTTGAATCAAAAAAAATAATATCAGTTTTTGAAAACATTAATAACGGTGAGTTAATAAGAACTATCGGAACTGTTCCTTTTGGAGTCAAACATAAAGATGCTGAGGCATTTGTTGTATTGAATATTCTTATTCCTTCGGATCTTTCAGAAAATATGGCTTCTATTTCAAGAGGTTTCGAGGAATACCAGCAGATAAAATTATTAAAAGGACCTATTCAGGTTACCTATTATATAAATCTTTCAATAGTGGCGTTGCTTGTTGTCTTTTGTGCAATATGGTTTGGTTTTTATCTGGCGAAGACAATTACAATACCAATTATGGAACTTGCTGAAGGCACCCGAAGGGTTGCGGAAGGGGATTTAACGGTAAGCATAGGTGCTGTAGCTGATGATGAAATTGGAAGTCTTGTTGATTCATTTAATAAAATGACCAGGGATCTCAGGAGCAGCAGAGAACAACTGGAACTTTCTGCACGCATGCTTAGAGAGCAGAATGTGGAAATCGAAGAAAGACGGCGGTATATGGAAATTGTTTTAAGGAATGTTTCTGCCGGTGTAATAACTCTGAGAGCCAATGGATTTGTCACCACAATTAACAAGTCGGCTGAAAAAATGCTGAATCTTAACTCTGAGGATATATTAAACAAAAGTTATAAAAAGCTGTTACCTGGACAGTATGTTAACCTTGCCATGGAGGTAATGGAAAAGCTTGCCAGCTCCCTGGAAGACCATGTCGAGCTTCCTTTAAAAATTACAATAGATGGAAGACCAAGGAGTTTTATGATACATGTTAATGAACTCAAAGATGATTCTGGAAACCATATGGGTATAGTTATGGTCTTTGATGATTTGACCGACTTGGAGAAGGCGCAGCGAATGATAGCGTGGCGCGGAGTTGCCCGCAGGATTGCCCATGAAGTAAAAAATCCTTTAACTCCGATAACGCTTTCAGCTCAAAGACTTAAACGGAAATATTCAGAAAAGATAAATGAACCGATTTTTGAGGAATGTACTCAGATGATAATTGACCATGTTGATATAATTCGCAATCTGGTAAATGAATTTTCTGCTTTTGCAAGATTTCCAACGGCAAATCCTAAACCTTGTGAATTGCCGCCAATAATTGAAGAGTCTGTAGCTCTTTACAAAGAAAGTTATCAAAATATTAATTTCAAAGTTATAATTTCAGATAAGATTCCGCGTATTAACCTTGATCGTCAGCAAATAAAGCAAGCTATGATTAATCTGGTTGACAATGCAATAGCTGCAATTAAGAACCAGGGCAATATTATTATAACTTTGACTCATGACCCTATATTAAAGATGGTGAGAATAGAGGTCGCTGATGATGGAGCGGGTGTTTCCGATGAAGATAAAACACGTCTCTTTGAGCCTTATATTTCAACAAAAAAAGCTGGAATGGGGTTAGGCCTAACAATTGTCAGCACGATAATTGCTGATCATAATGGTATGATACGCATACAGGACAACCAGCCCAGGGGGGCTAAAATTGTAATAGAACTGCCAGCAAACTTAGTCGAGTAGTTAGTGCCCGAACGAAAACTAGAAAATTTTTTCAAGTTCAAGGAAGGCGTAAATTTTAACCACAGGAATACATAGAGTATTTTGAGGATTAAAATTTAAGCCTGACGCAGAAATTGGGAAAATTGGCAGTTTTCGTTCAGGCACTAGTTAAATAGTCGAGTCGTCGAGTTGTAAGCATCCTTGAATCACTTAACCAATCAACTACTCGACCACTCGACCAATTGTGAGCGAAGCGAACTAAATTCCAAAAATCATTAATTAAGGAGCCATACTAAATGTTTCCATCTATTTTAATTGTTGATGACGAGCCTTCCATACTCCAATCTTTAAGCGGCCTGCTTACTGATGAAGGATTTGAGGTTAAAACGGCCTCAAATGGATATGAGGGATTAAAAATAGTTGAAGAAGGATCTCCTGATCTTGTTCTGCTTGATATATGGATGCCAGGTATTGACGGCATTGAAACCTTAAAAGAGATAAAGAAAAATTATCCAACTATTCCGGTTATAATTATAACCGGTCACGGGACGATAGAAACAGCCGTAAAAGCAACAAAGCTTGGAGCATATGACTTAATAGAAAAGCCGCTTTCCATAGATCAAATTATTGTTACAATTAACAATGCACTTAATTTCAGACGACTTGAAGAAGAGAATATCTATCTGCGCAAAAAGACGATTGAAAAACATTCAATAACTGGTAATAGCCCTCCAACAGAGGTGCTGAAAAAACAGATAGCGCTTGTTGCCCCCACCAATACCTGGATACTAATAACAGGTGAGAATGGTACGGGAAAGGAACTGGTAGCTAGAACCATACATCAGTTGAGTTCCCGAGTCGATTACCCTCTTATAACTGTAAATTGCGCAGCAATTCCCGAGGAATTAATAGAGAGCGAACTCTTCGGCCATGAGAAAGGCGCTTTTTCAGGAGCAACCTCAAAGAAAAGAGGCAAATTTGAATTAGCGAACAACGGCACTATATTTCTGGATGAAATAGGTGATATGAGCTTGAAAACTCAGGCTAAAATTCTTCGTGTTTTACAGGAGCAGCAATTACAGCGAGTTGGAGGCAGCAGAATATTAAGCGTTAATGTAAGAGTAATAGCTGCCAGCAACAAAGATCTTGAGCAAGAAATTGAAAAGGGTAATTTCAGAGAAGATCTTTACTACAGGCTGAATGTGATACCTGTTGAAGTTCCACCTTTAAGGGAGCGTTCTGAAGATATTCCTTTACTTGTTAAAACATTTCTTGATGAATGTGCTAAACAGAATCGAAGTACAAAAAAAACCATAACAGATGAAGCAATTGAACTAATGCGTGCTTATTCATGGCCGGGAAATGTCAGAGAGCTGAAGAATCTCGTTGAAAGGCTGGCAATAATGGTGAGAGGAGAAATTATAGAGGCGTCTGATGTGCCGGCTCCTTATAACCCCGGCAGTATGGAAAAGGCAAGGTCTTTTGAAGAACAGTTTTTTTTAATAGATTGCTTAAAGGATGCTGAAATAGCTTTTGAAAAGGCATTTATTCAAAGAAAACTTTTAGAGAATAAGAATAATATTTCTAAAACGGCAAAAGCAATAGGTGTGAAACAGAGTTATCTTAATAAAAAGATAAAAGAATTGTAAAATT
>VMSQ01000274.1 GCA_013792055.1 Desulfobacteraceae bacterium | reverse complement strand
TCGCACCTTTAATTAATATCAATTGCACAGGATAACGGACTGAATAATAAGTATTTTATTCGATAGTATCACCTGAATCAATGTCGATTTTACGGGCTTTCTCTTTAGCAGGACCAATACCAACAATATCTTTATCGCCCGGCAGAGAAATGCCGAGATCCTTGAATTTGCGCGCAGAAGTAAGGACTCTGCTCTCAAAAGAACCTATAGTATCGTTATATGTAATAGTACATCGCTCAATATCGCGGCCAAGTTTGTTGATATGCTTTGCCATTGAATTGAGTCGAATATAAAGCTCACGTCCGAGTTCGCTTATAGCCTTTGCATTTTCAGAAACATTTTCCTGTCGCCATGCAAAGGAAACGGTCTTTAGAAGAGAAATTAAAGTAGTTGGAGTTGCCAGGATAACTCCTTTATTTACACCTTCTTCTATAAGTTGAGGGTTTTTGACAAGAGCTGCGCTAAAGAAGTTTTCACCCGGAATAAACAACACAACAAATTCAGGGGTTGGACTAAATTGTTTCCAGTACGCCTTCTGGGCGAGTTTGTGTATATGAGACTGAATCTGTTTTGAATGTTGAGCCATAAATGACTCGCGTTCCTCTTCTGTCTCTGCCTCAAGCGCTTCAAGATATGACGAAAGGGAAACTTTGGCATCTACAACAATCTGACGATTGCCTGGAAGATAGACAATCATGTCAGGCCGCATCGTGCCATTATCATCGGCGGCTGACTGCTGCTCAAAAAAATCACAGCGATTCTGCATGCCGGAAAGCTCTGCAACGCGTTTAAGGGTAATTTCTCCCCACCGCCCCCTAACGTGCGGTACCCGAAGAGCTTTTACAAGTTTACCTGTTTCTTTTTGAAGAGTTATCTGGGTTTCCACAAGGGAATGCACCTGCTGAGAAAGCCCACCATATGCTTTTTCCCTCGATCTTTCCATGGCCTGGACATGCTGGTCATATCTATCAAGAGCATCTCTGACAGGAATGACAATATCTTTGACTTCTTTGCTTCGTATATTAAAGTCACTTTTAGCGGATTCTATATATTTAGAAAGAGTAGTTTTTGCAAGATCAAGAAAACTCTGGTTGTTTTCCCTTAAAGCGCTGGCTGAAATTGCTTTGTAAGTATCTACCATATTATTCCGGACATCCTCGAGCATTTCTATTTTTTCTTTTACAGATATTCTCTCTTTATCGATAATTGTTTCCAGCTTTGCCTGGTTCTCTTTCAGCTCGGTAATTGTTACATTAAGCAAATCAATTTCCTGGGTGCGCCCTTCAAGTGTCTTCTTAAGATCTTCCATCTGTTCCAGTCTGCTTAATGCAGAAGAAAGCTCTTTAGAAATCTCCAGGAATTCCTTTGAAAACTTTGACTTTGCAAAAAACCAGGCTATCAAAAAACCAAATGCAGTACCTATAATAAAGAAAGCTATGTCTGCCAATGAATTCATATATTTTGCTTTTCTCTTACAAATATTCCGCTTTTGCCACCTGATTTTTCAAGAAGACATATATCAGAAATAATTATTCTTTTATCTTGCGACTTACACATATCATATATTGTGAGAGCTGCAACAGATGCCGCTGTAAGAGCCTCCATCTCAACACCTGTCTGGCCGAAAAGCCGCACCGAAGTTTTGACTTTGATCGAACTTGTTTCTTTATCCGGCTCAAAATTGATATCTATATGTGAAATATTAATCGGATGGCACATTGGAATTAGTTCCGAAGTTTTTTTTGCCGCCATTATTCCGGCAATTCTAGCAGTTTCAAGCACATTACCCTTTTTTATTGAATTATTATGAATCATTTCAAACGTTGAAGGCTCCATTGAAACAACCCCTTGAGCGACCGCGAACCTTAATGTAGGTTCTTTATCCGTTATATCAACCATTCGAGAACGCCCCTTATCATCAATATGGGAAAATAAAGACATAACAATCTCCTTACAAAAAATACTCTATCTTCTTCGTAACAGTTGATTTAATATCATTAAGAGCATCATTAAGCACCTTTATAACATTCTCCCTGATATCACCGGCAACAACAAGAAGCATAACATCATCTCCTACCGCCAGTTTTTTATTTTCTGATATCTTAACCAGTATTTCAATAATGCCCGGCCTTTCTTTATGCTTCTCTATCACCTTCTGCAGTCGTTCGTAATCCACCGTGATATTCAGCCCTGATACTCTCCTGCCATCTCGTGATGTGCCTCGCACAACTCCGTTATGACAAAGAATCATTCCGACTCTGTCATAATGCGGATGTCTCTTTATAATTTCTATAAGGGAGCTTGAATGCATTGTCACATGTTTCTTTATTCAACCGAGAGTGCGTG
>VMSQ01000255.1 GCA_013792055.1 Desulfobacteraceae bacterium | reverse complement strand
ATCCTTAACAGTATCAGAAATTTCTAATAAAAGATTTGTTCCGGTTATTTTACCTGTATCACCAGCCTGGCCTCCTGATTCAGCATAGAAAGGTGTAAAATCAGTTATAACTTCAACCTCTTTTCCGCTGGAAGCTTCATGAACTTCATTGCTGTTTTCTACGATAACAAGAACCTTTGCATTGCAGGATAGTTTGTCATAACCAACGAACTCGGGTTTTATTCCTTCAGACGAAAGTTTTTTATAGGCATCACTGATTTCTGAAAAGATTATAATAGATCTGGATTTAGCCCTTTGTTCTTCCATGGCATTATTAAATCCCTGTATATCGAGACTCATATTTTTGTCTCTGACCACATCTTTGACTATATCAAGAGGGAACCCGTAGGTGTCATACAGTTTGAATATTAATTGTCCTGGAATTTCTTTTTGTCCCTTTGCTTTAATTTCCAGAAGGTTGTCATTTAAGAGCTTGAGACCTTTATCAAGGGTTTCTGAAAACCTGACCTCTTCATTTTTTATTATATTTGTAATAAAAGATGCAGCACTGCTCAATTCCGGATATACTGGCTTCATAATATCAAACACCACGCTTGTGGTTTTGTGAAGAAATGGTCTTGTAAGACCTATATTACGCCCATATCGGATAGCTCTTCGTATTATACGGCGCAGTACATACCCTCTTCCTTCATTGGACGGCATTATCCCGTCTCCTATGAGAAATGCAGCAGCCCTGCTGTGGTCTGCAATTACTTTCATTGCTATATCATCTTCAGATGAATCGCCAAGTTGCTTTTCAGAAAGATTTTCGGTTTTATTTATTATAGGAATGATAAGATCGATTTCATAGTTTGTAGGTACATTCTGGATAATGGAAACTATTCTTTCAAGCCCCATACCAGTATCAATGCTGGGTTTTGGAAGAGGAGCCATTTTACCTGAAGCATCCCGGTTAAACTGCATAAATACGAGATTCCAGATTTCAAGATATCTGTCACACTCACATCCGACGCTGCAATCCGGTCTATCGCATGCAAACTCTTTTCCCCTGTCCAGGAGTATTTCAGAACAAGGTCCGCATGGGCCTGTGTCGCCCATGGACCAGAAGTTATCTTTTTCTCCGAACCTGACAATCCTGTCTTCCGGCACACCAATATTTTTGTTCCATATATCATGGGCCTCATCATCATCTATGAATACGGAAACCAGCAATTTGTCTTCAGGAAGCCCGTATCCGTTTACAAGCAAATCCCAGGCAAACTCAATTCCTTTTTCCTTGAAATAATCACCAAAGGAGAAATTGCCGAGCATTTCAAAAAAAGTATGATGTCTGGCGGTATAACCTACGTTT
>VMSQ01000334.1 GCA_013792055.1 Desulfobacteraceae bacterium | reverse complement strand
GGTCTCAGCGCAGATATAATCGGCTATGGAACAATCAACGATATAAGAAAGGATACAAAGATAAAAGGATCAACTAGAATTGTTGTAAGAAAAGATTATTATCCTTGTGGAAGTGTTTATCTCGCGCTAAATGAAGGTCGAAACAGCTCGTCACATGGCGGAATTTCTGTTTCAGATGCTCCTGCCGTTAGCTCTTCTTTTCTATCTTATAAAGTAAAGATTAATAACAAAAATGAACGAATATGCCAGAATTATGATCGCTTAAAGCTTATCATGGGTGATACATTTGAAATTGTTGATGTAATGACCGCCATCGGAGACCCATCAGATATGGTCGTAAATCTAAAAGGATATGTGGGCAATAAGCAAAATAATACAGGAGAAGACAGAGGATATATTATTAATACTGCGGAAGATCTTTGGCCACGTTATTCTCTGGACAAAAAAGGAAAAACTTATCAAGTTGTTGTCACCTATGAGGATAAGACAGTAGGAAAATTGTTCATTGATCTGGAAAAACCTTAGTTCGCTCACAATTGGTCGAGTGGTTCAAGGACATTTACAACTCGAATACTTGACTAAAGTTGTAGAAATTCCGAGACATTTATTGAATTATTTTTCAGGAGCTGTGGTGGGAATTAAATCTAAAAACATCTCTATAATCGATCAGGAAGCTACTGTTGAAGGCACTTTTTCTTGCAAGGGAAGGCTGATAATTAAAGGTGCTGTTAAAGGAACACTTCTCGGCGATATTGTTACTATCGCCAAAGAGGGGGCTGTTCATGCAGATGTTAAGGCTGTCAGCATAACGATAGGCGGAATATTTGCAGGAGAAATAAAGGGCGCAGATAAGCTGATTATACTTTCAACCGGCAACTGTTCAGGAAAAGTCCTATGTAAAGACCTTGTTGTTGAAGCCGGAGGAATTTTAAATGCAGAAGTAAATTGTAATAAAATTATAGATTCAAATAAACCATCAGAAAATTCACCTTTATCCCAACCCAGACAAACCGTAAATCCGAAGCACAAAATTCAGAATTAAGTGACTAATTGCTTTCTTTCCACTTAAATGAAGCACAAAGCGGAAAATGATCTGAAAGGTAAACATCGTCAAAAATATCATGAATCACCTCGCAATTCTCTAAAACTATTCCGCCACGATACAAGATCCAATCGATGTGATCTCCATTCATATTCCCGGTAAAACCATGGTGTGTACCGGGGAAGGGTTTACTAAAGATGTTTTTAAAAAAGGGGCCCCCTATATCTTCAACTTTTAATTGCACATCATCTCCAGCAAATATCATATGAGAGGGAGATGATGGCGTGGAATTAAAGTCTCCTGCTATTATAGACGGCAATTCAGATGGCAACTGTGCCAGCCGTCTTAATATTATTTTAGCGCTTTCAATCTGCACAGAAGCTTCAAAATCAAAGTGGGTGTTTACACAAATCAGTTTATGACCATTATTTTTGAACATTCCCACCGTACATTGCCTTGGCCACCGGCTATCCCGCGAACGGCTTGGTATCATAGGCGTTGGACTTAGAAAAAAATGCTCATAATAAATGCATTCCCAGGTCTTTTTATAAAAAATAATGTTATTTTGCCAAAAAGACGGCGCAGGAGTCCTCTTGCCAATAAAATTATACTCATTAAGGATATTGTCTATAAAATCCGTTTGGAAATCATTTGCCTCCTGTAACACTATAAAATCTTTGCGATGTTTCTTAAAAAATGAAGGGAAGTAATTCTTTCTGTGCTCCCAGCCATTCGGTCCATCATCTGCCAATCCAAAACGCAAATTCAGTGTTAATACAGAAGGCATAACTTATCCTCTCGCAATTGGTTATACAGTAATCGTTCACCACGGATTTTCAGAAACTTGCACTGAATTATCAAAATACTCTTCTCGTCATTGCAAACGTCTTTGCACCAAAGAGATATTATAGTTCGCTACCGTTCAATTTTCATCGCTCTCTAATCTTGAACCGTAAACCTGAGTAGTTACACTTGCCCATCGTTTACAATTTTCAGTGAAACTCCGTATTGTTCCGTGGTGAACTATTACTATTTTTTTACGAATTCATCAATCAATAGTCAACAATTTGATTTCTGACAAAAATAATTGTTTTTCTCTGCAGAAAAATCTATATTTTTTAAATTAAACAGAAATTTACATGCTCCAAAAGCAGGTTGTCAACAATTTGAGGCAGCGGGCGCTTAGGTTAAAATTAAAAATACTTGTTTATTAATATAATTCATGCTATCAGAAATTTTTATTTAATTATTTAAAGATGGTTTTATAATATTATATTTAAATACATTGTGAATCAAAGTTCGAAAGGAGGAAAACATATGGCTGATAGCAACAAAGGCTCTATAACAACTGGGGCGATTTTTATTATAGTAATTGCATTCTTTCTACAGGTGCTGTTTGTTTATGCGGACACTAAGGATACGCCCAACAAGGCGGTTGCTGAATTTGCCAAAGCATGTTTTGGGCTCGACAGCTCAATGGCTGACCGGCTCTGTCAAGAAAGCTTGATAGTTGACGGCGTTAATGTTGTTGATAAATATATCGACAGTGTTACTACAAAAGCAAAAGCTGAAGGATTCAGGCCGTTTTTTACTAAGAACTTTCTGTATCATGTCCAAACAAACACTGTAAGCAAAAATGACAATAAAGCAAAAATCAGATTGACCTGTGAAATAAAACATCCATTGCGTTCATTCTTTACTAAAGAATCTTCCAGGAAAATTGATGAGACAATTGATCTTATTAATGAAGATGGTAAGTGGAAGGTGTGTGGGGATGTTTTTTCTCTTTGTAGCTAATTTTCAACCCAATAAAATTCCAAGGGTTTTTGTGTGAAATTTACTCAATTCCTGCTCATGCAAAACCCCTTGGAATCGTTCTTGAAAATTGATTGGCAAATATTCAGTACTTTCTTATTCTGGGCCATATAAAACTATTTATACCCCTCCTTTCGCAACAAATCCCGATACCAGCATGAAAATTCATACATTCCCCAATATTTATCATCATCATTTATAATTCCAAGGCAAATTTCGACAACTCCCTTTCCATATTCATTGCTGTATGTTTCCTGATCTTTTAACTGCAAGAACTCTCTTATTAGCATTTGAGAAGTTCTTTTTGTTTTATCTTTCCTGATATCTATGGGATCTTTTGGTTCCTGGAAAGGATCCCATTTATCATATCCCTTTCTCAGGATATATTTCTGATTTCGTGGAGACATGTTATCGAAGATAGCTCTTTTTCTTTTTTCTTCTTCTTCGGGAGATATATTAGTCATTTCCTTTTCCTTCTTGTCCTTTTTTAGTCTTGCTTTTATCAATGGCACCAATTCCAAGATATCCTTCATCGTATATAGTAAGAAGCGCCATAGATAAAGGAACTATGACATCTGCCAATTTTACATACCTAGATTTAATCTCTTTGACCAATTCAACAGATATTTCGTAAAGCTTGTTGTGTATTTTTTCCATATTAACTGTTGGATACTGTCTGCCCTCAGCAAAAGCCGACAGACCGCAGGTATGGCTGACTCCGCCTATAGATATTGGTATTCCATAAAGCCTGCAGGTTGTTGGCCTGTACTCATAAAGATCGCACATACCATCATCATTAAGAAGAGGGCACCTTACACGCTCCTCCGCCATTTTAGACAATAGCTCATTCTCATCTTTTCCTGACTCAAGGTCTTTATATGCTTTTCTTTTAAGCTTATATATTGTTCGGTCTGCTATGCTCGACCTCTCAATAAGCCGCTCCCTTTCGACATCCTTAAACTTTTTATTAAATTTATCGTTTATATATAATGCCTCAATTAGATAAAGGTCAAATAGAGCGTTACAGCAATCTGAACACTTTGTTTTACATTTGACGCATTCTGAATTCTCATTTTTTACACGCTCAAACAACTTGTCAGCCATAGCTAAAACTTCTTCGTATTGTTTAAAAAAAGGCGTGAAATCTATATCCATAACTATCTCCTCTGTCAAATCGACAATAGTGCGGCTTTATTTAACCGCAATAGCGAGCGAACCTAAAAATGGCTAACTTCCTTACGGTCGAAGATTCCCTGTAGCTTGTACAGGGTTCTTCAATTTCTCTCCTGTCAAAATATCACCAATCGTAACGATTTAGCTTTATGAAACAAACCGGTTGAGCATAAGCTTCAGATGTGATAAGATTTTTTAATATCTGCCGTATAATTGTTTCACGTGAAACACTATTTCCCAATACAAAATCTGTCGAAGATTTGATCTATAACGTCGTTATTGGTTGAGCCCCCCGTTATTTCGCCAAGCAAATCAACCACCTCCTTTACATCAATGGCAATCAGCTCAAGAGGTGATCCACGATCAAACCCCTCAACAGCTGAACAAAGCGAGGCCAAGCATCGATCAAGTATCAGCTTGTGCCTTAAATTTGGAATTATCACAGCCTGGAGGTCAATGTTGTTTTTTCCAAGCGAAATCTTTACAATTAAATCCTTAAGCGCTTCAAGGCCCCTGTTATAAAGAGCTGAAATTTCTACTTTGGGCGTTTTTTTCCAGCTATCCGGCATAGTGACTTTATGCCTATCTGAAAACAAATCCGACTTGTTTATTACAAGAATAGAATTCCTTGTATTGATCATTTCGAAAATTTCATAATCCTCATGGGTTAAAATAGAACCACCATCAATAATAAACAAAATCAGATCCGAGCAGTCAATATAATCTTTAGCTTTATTTATTCCTATGACTTCAACTGGATCATCTGTGTCGTGAAGCCCGGCAGTATCGGCTATAATAACAGGCATACCGCTCAAGCTAAAGGATTCTTCAATCAAATCTCTTGTCGTGCCGGGCACGGCAGTAACAATCGAACGCTCCTTTTTTATCAAACAGTTCATAAGGCTCGATTTGCCCACATTTGGCTTTCCAACAATAACCAATTTTATCCCGTCTCTAAGAATATGGCCATTGTCATATTGCCCAATAAGTTCTTTTATTGTATTGATATTATTTTGGAAAACATCGGTTATTCTATCGACATTAATAATTTCTCCAACATCTTCCGGGAAATCTATGGCTGCGTTTATTTCTGCAAGAAAATTAAAAAGATAGTCCCTAATTCTCTTTATACATAGTTGCATCTCCCCTTTTATCAAGGTGGTTGCTATTTCTAAAGATTTATTTGTTTTTGCATTTATTATATCTATAACCGCCTCGGCCTGTGTCAAATCTATACGGCCATTGATATAAGCCCTTTTTGTAAATTCGCCGGGACCTGCAATTGTAGCACCGTATTTTAATACTAAATCCAAAATAGATCTAAGTACAACTGGACCCGAATGGGCCTGTATTTCTACAACATCCTCTCTGGTATATGAATGGGGGGCAAGCATAACTGCGAGTAGAACTTCATCAACAACTCGCCTGTTTTCAGGATCAACAATATAACCATGATAAAGGTGGTGTGATTTAAAAGAAGAAATATCGGTAGAATTCTCATGTTTTGAGTTGGATATTGAAGAATGTGATCTTCGAAAGACATGCGAAGCTATTGTCAACGCTTTTTGACCGGAAAGCTTTATAATGCCAATGCCTCCGGCACCTATTGGCGTCGCTACCGCGGCGATAGTTGAATCGTTCATATTATAAGTTCTCCACGGATTTTCACGGAATTACACTAAATTAAGTATAATTTTTTTTCTGGGGATATTTCTTCCTGGGAAATATCAATAAATTCTTTAAAAAACCATCTCCCACACTCTGCGTTCTTACGCCGTTGTCATCCCTTAAAGTTATATGAACTATTCTTCTGTCATGAGCATTCATTTGGCCTATTGTAATGGGTTTCCCGCTACGTTTCGCTTTTTCAGCAAGCCTCTCGGCAAGCCCCTTTAGGTTGTTTTGTCTTTTCTTCAAATAACCTTCAATATCTATCTGAATTCGAATTCTCTGTTCGCTGTGTTTATTGATAATTTTTTCAACGAGATATTGCATGGCCTCAAGAGTCTGCCCCCGCTTACCAATTAGGATCGCTATGTTGCCACCTTTTATATAAAATAAAATTTGGTCTGTTTTTTTTTCAACTGATATTTCTGCGTCAATAGTTATTAGATCAATTATTCGCTGAAGAACATTTTTGCCCAAATTTACTGCCTCATCCGGTATAGAGACGATTGCCTTATTGTCAAGGTGTGCTTGTTCTGTTGGACATTCTTCAACTTCTGCGGCATGTTTCTTTGGTTCATTATTATGTTCAAGATCCTTCTCTTTGGTATTATCCTCAGGTGGTAAATTGGGTAATGTAACACGAATTTTTGCCTTCTTAATACCAACTAAACCAAAAATGCCGGTAGCTCCATAAGAAATAACGTCGTACTTAAGTTTTTCTTTTGAGATTCTCAATTCCTCACAAGCTTTCTGAGATGCCTGTTCAATATTTTTGCCTTCAAATTCCAAACGAGGCGACATTAATAATTACCTCCATTACTAAGCAGCTTTTTTTGTAGTATAGTATTGTTGTGAGATAGAAAGGATATTGTTTACAAGCCAGTATAAAACCAGCCCTGAAGAAAAATTTATAAAAATCACAGTGAAAACAAGCGGCATGAACTGCATCATTTTAGCCTGTGAAGGATCGCCCATTGCTGGTGACATTTTCTGCTGTAAAAACATCGTCGCCCCCATAATAATTGTCAATACAGGGATACCACATGGCGGCTGCATAAAAGGAATAGAAAAATCAAAGCTTAGAAGGCGATCCGGTGCCGACAAGTCATTAATCCACCCAAAAAAAGGAGCATGTCTCAGCTCTATTGCTTCATACAACATCCGATACAGGGCAAAGAAAACAGGAATTTGTAAAATCATTGGAAGGCACCCGCCCACGGGGTTTACCTTATATGTTTTATACAAAGCCATGGTGGCCTCATTCATCTTTTTCTTGTCGCCCTTATATTTTTCTCTTATTTCCGCTACCAGGGGTTGAATTTTCTTCATTTCGTTCATTGATTTATAGCTCTTTGCTCCAAGAGGCCACAGAATGATCTTGGTAAAAATTGTTAAAATAATAATAGCTATGCCGTAATTTGAAATGAAATGATCGTATAAAAAATTCATGAGCCAGAGGCATGGTTTAGCTAAAATATCAAACATGCCAAAATTTATAGCTTTATCCAGATCATAATCAATCTCCTTCAGTACTTTCGTGCTCCTTGGCCCCATAAACAGATGAAACCCAAAAGTACGCTGTGCGCCTGGATGTATAATACTCTCCGGTTGCATAAACTGATTTTCCAGGACATTGTCTTTGTCAAGGAAAAGACGCATAGTCGCCGTAACAGCGCTTTCAGGTATAATACAGGACATAAAATATCGATCTTGTACAGCTATCCATTTCAATTCACCATTATATGTATTTTTATCTTCAATATCATCTATATCTACCTGCTCAAGAGCATTGTTTATCAAAACACTTGGGCCCTCGAAACCATAGCTGCTGCTCTTTTCAGCATAGCGTTTAAATAAAGATAGAATCAGGTTATCCTGAATGGTTTGATTTGAGCCGTTTTTAATTATAACCTTACATCCAATCATGTAAGTTTCAGGATAAAAAAGAAACTTCTTTTCTATTACTATTCCATTAGAAGCTTTCCAAAAAAACGATAATTCTTTTGATTTTTCGTTTATATCAATAGCGTCATCCTTAATATCCGCAAGAAAAAACGCATCATTGAGTGTTGGAATGCTGTTTCCAGCCAAACTGATTTTTATAGTTCCATTATGTAGCTCCGGGGATATCATTTCGAGCAAAGGTGAATCTGGCTTCATGCTTTCTCTGTATTTATTTAAAACAAAGCTCTTAAATACAGCTCCTTTTTCTGAAATAATTGCAGAATATAAAGGTGTATTAACCCTGATAAATCGCGGGGGTTTAATTGTCTTCAGCGCATCTTCTTTAATTAATGCGGTATGATCTACGGATTCAGTATTTCTTTCTTTTATATATAGTTCTTCTTTAGAGATAGTTTCTGTCCGCAAGTCTTGCTTTGGCTTCTCGACGACCTGTTTATCTACAAAGAAAACCTCCCATAACAAAAACACTGCAAATGAAAGAGCTATAGCTACAAATATTCGAGCCTGGTCCATGCCCATCTCCTATAAATCTAATAAATGTTAAACAGTTTGATAATAAAAGGAAAAAATCCAAAATGCTTATATTATCTTTTCCTATTTACATATAAAACAATTGGGTCAACACAGATTCAATAATAAATTTTGTGGTCACAGGGGGTAGTATTTTATGAGGTAAGACCAAGGGGGGCTAAAATTACCCAAAATACATTAAAAACAAAGTCTAACGAGCTTGCTAACAATCATATGCTACCACTAACGCTGCATATCTGATAAATAAAGAAGGGAATCGGCTATAACTTACCCTTATAAGTCCCAATGAAAATTTGCAGCATTTCATTATGGCAGATATTGTCTATTTGATTGTTAAGGAACAGGATCAATTCCTCCCGCGTTAAAAGGATGACATCGAATAATTCTCTTAAAAGTAAAGATTAACCCTTTAAGCGGACCGTAGCGTAAAATAGCCTCATATGCATAATCAGAGCAGGTAGGATAAAAACGGCAAGAAGGACCCAAAACAGGTGACAATAGATATTGATATGACTTTATAAATACTAATAATATTTTTTTAATCATAATCAACTGATATTTTATCAAAAACTTTTTTAAAAGATAATAAAGCTTGTCCTGAATTTAGCCCGACGGTCTCTTTCCTGGCAATAATATTAATATCCCAGAAACCTGTAATTTTATGCCTGTTCAACCGAAAATATTCACGAAAAATACGCTTGATCCTGTTTCGTTCTACTGCGTGTCCAACCTTTTTGGATACAGTAACGCCCAATCGTGTTCTCTTAAACTGGCCTGGACAGAATATAACAACAAAATATCTGTTTGTAAGTTTTCTTCCATATCTTGATATTCTAAGAAAATCGGAATGTTTTAAAATTCTATCTGCCCTTGTAAAGGAAAAAAAGCGCAAAAAATATTTACCCTCTGCAACCGAAATCGAAAATTTAGTTTTGTTTTTGCATAAATTTATTGAATAAAATCAAAGCATTGTGCGCACGACCTTATAAAAAAGCCGCTTTAAACCGCCAAACGCTTTCTCCCCTTTGCCCTACGTCTGTTAATAACTCTTCTGCCTTGTTTTGTTGACATCCTTTTCAAGAATCCATGTGTTCTGGCTCGTTTAATTCTGCTTGGCTGATAAGTTCTTTTCATAATATAATCCTTTGTGACCCGAGAAAATCATCCCTTCTTCCCAATTCTACATATGCTGTAAAAAACTTTTGTATTTATATAAATAATTTCAAATTATAGGATATTAATAACTATTATTCTATTGACCTTAAGCACATAAAATTTTAGAAAAACCACAATATTTTTATCTTGTCAAGAATCAAATTTAATAAAAAGTTAATGATTATTCTTTGAAAACTTCAAAAATATCAAATTCTTCCATATGAAACTGGGGGTTAGGGTATATTACAATCCGCTTGTTAACTGTTTGTTCTAAAGAGTTTATTATATGACTTTCCTCGCCAAGAAGAAGATCAGCAATTTTAGGATTTACCTTTAAGGTCAGTTTAACTCCACCCATATCAGGCGCTTCACGGAGTATATCCCTATATATATTATAACAAATTGTTTGCCTAGATGTAAGGTACCCCTCTCCATCGCAATAAAAACATGGCTCGCAAAGCATCCTTGTTAGCGGCTGCCTAATCCGCTTGCGAGTCATCTGTATCAAGCCCATCTCCGACATCGGAAGAATATGGGTCTTGCTTCTATCCTTTTTTAACGCTTCTTTAAGGGCGTTAAAAATTTTATCCTGGTTTGATTTTTTTTCAACATCAATAAAATCAATTATAATTATACCACCTATATCTCTAAGTCTTATTTGATATGCAATTTCTTTAACGGCCTCAAGATTGGTCTTTAAAATTGTTTCCTCAAGATTATGCTTGCCCACATATCGACCGGTATTAACATCTATAGCCACTAGAGCTTCTGTATGCTCAATTACAATATAGCCACCTGATTTAAGCCAGACCTTTCTTCTTAATGCACGTGAAATATCGCCTTCTAAATTATATGCATCAAAAACTGGCTCAGACCCTTCGTAAAGCTCAACAGAATCTTTTAAGCTGGGCATGAATGTATCGAGAAAAGAAAGAATCGATTCATAGCCGGAACGGGAATCAATAATCAATTTTTCTGCCTCGTTGGTCAAAAGATCTCTTACAGCTCGAAGGCTAATGGTAAGCTCCTGATGTAAAAGAGAAGGAGCTGGTGCTGACTTGTAGCTTCTCTGAATACTTTCCCACAAATTGTTGAGAAAAATCATTTCTTTTGCGAGTTTGTCTTCATTTATGCCCTCACTAACCGTCCTAACAATATAACCATAAGGCTCTTTTCTTAAAGACAGAACTATATTTTTTAAACGTTCTCGTTCAGTTTCGATCTCTATGCACCTGGATATACCAATATGATCAGATGTCGGCATAAGAACAAGGAAGCGTCCAGGAAGCGAAATATAAGTGGTTACTCTTGACCCTTTAGATCCTATTGGAGACTTGGCCACCTGAACTTTGATCTCCTGACCCTCAGTAATAAGATCCTCAATATGACGGCTATCCCGTTCTATAGGGGATAAAGTATGATTTGCAGTGCCTGTGCCGGAAATTTTATGGTCAACTTCACTGTTTTTAATAAAAATTTGTTCGAATTCTTTATAATCATTGCAAATTACATCATCAACATATATAAAAGCCGCCTGATTTAAACCAATATCAACAAAAGCTGCCTGCATACCCGGCAGAACTCTCTGAACCCTCCCTTTATATATATTTCCAGCTATATCGGATTCATCTCCTCTCTCAATAAAAAGCTCAACAATTGTCCCATGTTCAAGAAGAGCGACCCGGGTTTCGTGTTCTGTAACATTTACGATCAGCTTTTTATGCATGTGTTTGATTTCTTAATAGATAGTTACTGCATTTTAATAAATCTTGCTTTTTTTGCTTTTTCATCGGTCAGCTTGAAAATTTCTTTAATTACCTCTAAGGGCCTTGCTGTCTTACCTGATTCCGACCTTAGTATCATCTGTAATTTGTCTGGCTTAAGCAATTCTATGGCTAAAACCATATACTTTAAGTCTATCTTTTTCAACCTCCCTTTTCTGTCAATACGAGAAACGATGAACTCCGGGCTTTGTAAAAAATTTTCCAACTCTTTTTTATCAAAAAATTCTTCTTTTATTGTAACAATATAATTATATTTTTTCTCATTATTATGGGCTGTTTTGGTTGAAACAATTTGACAGTCGTTAACAGAAAGACCTTCTGGAAGCTGCTTATTTAAACTTTTTACTATTGACCGCAATTCAAAATTCTCCGAAACAATCAAATAAAAATGTTCGTTTAAACTCTCAAGACCAATAGGCAGAGTATCTTCAAATGATATTTTTGGTTTAGGATGAAAACCTTGTGAAAACTTAATAGGTATATCGGCTCGCCTTGTGGCTCGCAAAAAAATATTAACCATTTCAAGATGTCCAAAATATTTTGCCTGGTCAACTTTGGAAAAAGAAATTTTGAGCGTTTTGAAAACACTGTTATTTGTGTCGGACTTGCCATTTGAGATTAAAACGTTATTTGCAAAATCAAAAGCCGATACTTTATCTTGTTTTTCAAAGACTTTTGGCTCAATAAATTTAAAATCGCATACCCCGCAGGCGTTACAATTGCCTGTACGACAGTCCGGGGTAAGAATACCACTTGTTGCTCTTTCCCATTCTTCTATTAAATAATCTTTTTTAACCCCAACATCAATGTGGTCCCATGGAAGCGGCTCCTCTGTGTTTCTTGACCTTGCAGTATAAAAATCTATATCCACCCCCTCATCACAAATGGCCTCTTGCCACAATCTATAATTAAATTTGTCGCTCCAGCCATCTAGCTTACATCCTTTGCTGTGTGCAGCAACCAGCAAACGAGAAAGCCGTCTGTCACCTCGAGCCCAAAGCCCTTCGAGCAAACTAACCTCTGGATTTTGCCACTTAAAATTAATACCAGACATTTTAAGATTTTTCTGAAGCCAGCCAACTCTATCCTTTGATTCAGCTAAAGAAATCTGCCTTACCCACTGAAAGGGAGTATGGGGTTTGGGAATAAAGGTTGTTACGCTAACGTTTATTTTGTTTTTACGACCCTTGCCGGAATTAACCTCTCTTAGTTCTTTTACAAGATTTACAATTGATGTTAGATCTTCACTTGTCTCTGTTGGGAGACCAACCATAAAATAAAGCTTTATAACCTGCCAACCCAAATCATAAGCGTTTTTCACTGTATCAATGACATCTTTCTTTCTAATATTCTTATTAATAACATCGCGAAGCCTTTGGCTGCCGGCTTCGGGAGCTATGGTGAAACCTGTTTTTCTGACCCGTTTAACATGCTGCATAAGTTTCGGTGTCAGAGTTCCCGCTCGTATAGAAGGAAATGAAACGGCAATATGTCTTGGCTCGCAAAAAGACATAATCTGCTCCATCAGAGAGTTAATACATATATAATCTCCAACACTCAATGACAACAAAGATATATCCTCATAACCGGTTGCCATTATTGATTTTTTTGATAGAGCCAGAATTGTATCTACAGACCTTTCCCTTACAGGACGGTAAATCATTCCCGCCTGACAGAATCTGCAACCCCTTGTGCATCCTCTGGATACTTCGAGACGAAGCCGATCGTGTATGGGTCTGCCATAGGGTAAAATCGGAGTATCAGGAAAAGGCGCTTTATCAAGATCAGCCACTATAGCTCTTTTAATTTCCCGGTGTTTCGAAAACCTTGGCTGAAGAATCTGAAAACCCGATTTATCGAATGTTGGCTCAAAAAAAGACGGGATATAAACGCCTTGTATATCGGCCCACATTTTATAAAGATTGTCTTTTTCTTTATTAGCCCCCTCCTTCCATTTAAGCCAGGAACTGCTTATTTCCATTATTACGTCTTCACCATCTCCTATAACAATGGCATCAAAAAAGTCGGCAACAGGCTCAGGGTTACAGGCACATGGACCTCCTGCAATTATTAAAGGATATGAACTGTCCCTTTTTGAAGAAAAAAATGGAATTTTTGCAAGGTCAAGAATGTTAAGAATGTTTGTATAATTCAGTTCGTAAAGAAGACTGAATCCAATAATGTCAAAATCTTTAAGGGGTTTTTTTGATTCCAGGGACATTAATGGAATATCGGATGATCTAAGATAGGCTTCCATGTCTGTGCCTGGAACAAAGACTCTTTCTGCGGCAATTTCTTCATGGCTATTTAATATATGATAAAGTATATGAAGCCCTAAATGAGATGTTCCTATCTCGTAAAGATCCGGAAAAACAAGAGCTATGCTGAGTTTAATCTTGTTTTTATCTTTTTTTATACAATTTATTTCTGTTCCCAGGTAGCGACTGGGCTTCTCAACCAGCGGCAGAATATCTTGAATGGATTTAATGTTCATGATATGAATTTTAAAATATGTTATAATTTATAAGTTGTTAACAATATAAACGCGAAAAAATTATAAAGATGACAAGGCTTACAGTTCAAATCAACAAAAAACTTACAAAATCGATAATTTTATATATTATTATAGTCATTCCTGTGTTTTTTGCACCATTTAAAAGCTATGGTTATGAATATAAACGCGAAAATGCGGTTGTAATGGCTGTTCGCAAGGTCAGCCCCGCTGTAGTTAATATAAGCTCGGAATTTGAAGTCAGAAAAAGAAGTAACCCTTTTTCAGGGTTGGGCGTGGATCCTTTTTTTGATTCATTTTTCAAAGATTTTTTCGATCCAGGACTTGAAAGGCAACAAAAAAGAACCAGCCTTGGTTCCGGTGTTATAATTGATGGAAAAAGAGGTTTTATTCTAACCAACTCACATGTAATTACAAAAACAGGAACTATTACTGTAACCCTAAAAGACGAACGAGAGTTCACCGCAAATATTGTTGGGGCGGATCCTGACTCTGACCTTGCCGTACTGCAAATAACCTCAAAAACCCCTCTTCCTGCAATTGAGATGGGTAGTTCTGAAGATATAATGATAGGAGAAACAGTTATTGCTATTGGCAATCCTTTTGGGTTTTCAAACACAGTCACGACCGGAGTCATAAGTGCCATAAACCGCGGTATCAGCGCAGAAGACAGGGTCTTTCATGACTTTATTCAAATTGATGCCTCAATCAATCCGGGCAACAGCGGAGGGCCTCTTCTAAATATAAATGGCGAACTAATTGGAATTAATACAGCCATCTATGCAAAAGCTCAGGGAATAGGTTTTGCCATACCCATAAATAAAGCAAAAAAATTATATCTGACCTTATACAACACGGAGAAGTTATACAACCGTGGATAGGCCTTACAATCCAGAACCTTGATACAAGGCTCGCTCAATATCTAAAAGTCCCTGAAAACAAAGGCGTTCTGGTTAAAGAAGTAGCAAAGAATAGTCCTTCATATAAGGCAGGCATACACGAAGGCGATATAATTATTTCAATGGAAACAAGAAAAATTCTCTCGATTAATGATTATAAAACAGCCTTGAGAAGCTTTTCTGCTGGAGAAACAATAAAAATCAATTTGTGGCGAAATAGCAAAAAAACAACTGTCTCTGTTGTTTCTGCTGTTTTTCCATCAGATATGGCAGGAAAGCTGGCATATCAACTTCTGGGAATAAAAACCGACAATCTGTCAACAAAAAAACAACTTGCTTATAAAATAACAGCAAAACAAGGCGTTATTATAACGGAAATCCACCCTCAATCCTATTTGTATCAGATAGGAGCGAGGCCGGGAGATGTAATTCGACAGATAGATGAAATTAATATCGAAAATTTAAAAGACTTTGAAAATGCAATTGTAAAATACCGCTACAAAACATACGTAGTTATACTTTTGCAAAGGGGAGATCAGGGTTATTATATATCTGTAAAACTATAGACAGGAAATTCTATGCACCGTATAAAAATTCATAACCTTTTAAAATCAGAAACACCCAGAGCTAATATTGTTGCAAAAGGGTGGGTAAGAACCAAGCGTAATTCAAGTAATTTTTCATTTATAGAAATTAATGATGGATCATGTCTTGAAAACCTGCAGATTATTGCCGATGAATCTTTACAAAATTACGAGGATATAAAAAAACTTACAACCGGTTCAGCTGTAGCTGTTTCCGGCAACCTTATTGAGTCACAGGGAAAAGGCCAGAAATGGGAAGTGGCTGTAAAAGCAATGGAAATAATAAGCCTGGCTCCAGACTCTTACCCTCTGCAGAAAAAACGTCACACAGACGAATATTTAAGAACAATAGCCCATTTAAGGCCCAGAACAAACAAATACGGCGCTATTTTTCGCATTAGATCGGAACTTTCATTTGCAATTCACAGGTTTTTCAGAGAAAAAGGCTTCCGCTATATTCATTCTCCAATAATAACCGGCTCTGACTGCGAGGGCGCCGGAGAACTGTTTAAGGTCACTACAATTGATTTTGAAAACCCGCCAAAAAAAGATGGAAAAATTGACTATTCCAGGGACTTTTTTGGAACAGAAGCAAATCTTACAGTATCTGGGCAGCTTTCCGCTGAAATGTTTGCGTTAGCACTGGGGGATGTTTATACATTTGGCCCAACATTCAGGGCAGAAAATTCAAACACAAGAAGACACGTTTCCGAATTCTGGATGGTCGAACCTGAGATGGCCTTCTGTGACCTTTATGAAGATGTTGATATTGCAGAGGAAATGATAAAATATCTTACTACATATGTGCTAGAGGAGTGCTCTGATGATCTCAAGCTTTTTACAAGATTTGTTGATAAAAATTTACAATCAACTTTAGAAAACATTGTTCAGTCTGAATTTAAAAGAATACCCTATGAAGAAGCTGTGGAAATTTTAATAAAATCAGGCAAAAATTTCAACTTCGATATAAGCTTTGGAAAAGATCTTCAGACAGAACACGAACGCTATCTAACCGAAGAATTTTTTAAAAAACCAGTAGTTGTTTATAACTATCCAAAAAATATTAAGCCTTTTTATATGAGACTTAACGATGATAACAAAACCGTGGCTGCCATGGATGTTCTTGTGCCGCGCATAGGTGAATTAATAGGCGGAAGCCAGAGGGAAGAACGTCTGTCAGAGCTTGAATCCCGCCTGAATGAAACGGGTTTGTCAAAAGATAATTATTGGTGGTATTTAGATTCACGAAGATTTGGAACAGTTCCTCACAGCGGTTTTGGTCTTGGTTTTGAGCGGTTAATAATGCTCGTGACCGGTACAAACAATATCAGGGATGTAATTCCATTTCCAAGAACCCCAAACAGTATAGAATTCTGACAGATATAGCTCTCACATTATTATTCTAAGGAGCAAATCATTATGGCTGATGACTTTGAATCGCGCGTCCGTGAGACAGGCCTGCGGCTCTATGAACTGATTGAAGGAGAAACGCCTTCAGTTTTCAAAAAGGAGTACTGGCTGGGAAAAATCATGGAACGGTGCATGAAAGATAACGCCTTCAAGGTGGAGATGTTTCGGTTTATTGATGTCTTTCCCTGCCTGAATCGTTCGGAGTCTGTTGCAAAACATCTCAGGGAATATTTTTGCAGGCCAGACCAGGATTTTCCTGCAGCCCTGCAATGGGGGCTTCGACATGTTTCTCCAACATCCATGGCAGCAAAGATGGCAGCCAAGGGTATTGCAAGCAACATTGAAATAACGGGAAAACAGTTTATTGCCGGCGCCACTCCACAGGAAGCCTTGCCTGTGCTGGAAAACCTTAGATCTCAAGGAATGGCTTTTACTGCTGATTTACTTGGTGAAGCTGTGATTTCCGAAGCAGAAGCGGAAAAGTATCAAGGCCGCTATATGGAGCTTTTCGATATACTGGACGAGGCTCAGACGGGCTGGGGTCCGGTTGATGCCGATTCCGGGGATCTGGACTGGGGTCACGTTCCCAAAGTCAATGTCTCTATAAAACCGTCGGCCATGTATTCCCAGATAAATACAAGGGCTTTTGATTATTCTGTTGATCGGGCTAAAGAAAGGCTCAGGCCAATTTTGCGCAAGGCGGTTGGAATTAGGGCGCATGTATGCCTGGATATGGAGCATAATGACCTGAAAAATCTCACATTGGCCATCTACCGAAGCCTTCTCGAAGAAGCGGAATTCAAGGATTATCCATATACCGGAATTGTCATCCAGGCATATTTGCGAGACAGCGAACAGGACCTTAAAGATATTGTGCAGTGGGGACTTAAGAGAAAACAGAAATTCACCATTCGTTTAGTGAAGGGAGCCTACTGGGATGCAGAAGTTGTGTGGGCACGGCAAAAAAACTGGCCGGCTCCTGTATTTACCTACAAGCATGAAACTGACGCAAATTTTGAAAAACTGGCTCACTATCTTCTAAAGAATCATAAAGGCCTTCGCCTTGCCTGTGCTTCCCATAACATCAGATCCATTGCCTATGTAATGGAGCTGTCTAAGGAACTTAAGGTGCCTCAGGAGCACCTTGAATACCAGATTCTCTATGGAATGGCGGAGCCTGTTAGAAATGCTTTGAAAAAAGCAGGCCTTGCGCTTCGCCTTTACACACCTATAGGAAAAATGATCCCTGGAATGGCTTATCTTGTTCGCCGGCTTCTTGAAAACACTTCCAATGAATCCTTTCTCCGTCTTAGCTTTAAGGAAGGCGTTTCTCGTGAAGAATTATTAAAAAACCCTCTGGATCTGTTAAAACAGAAAACTCCTTCGCCGGATTCCAGGATGGAAGCCCCGGAATACGGCAATAAAGGACCTTTCCTGAATGAACCGCTTTTTAACTGGGCGTTTTCAGAAAACCGGAAAGGCATTGAAAAGGCATTGAAGAAAGTCAGAAAGGAATTTCCCTATAAGGTGTCCCTTTTTATTGATGGCAAAAAGAAAAAAACTGAGGAAGAAATTCAATCGACAAACCCCAATGATTTAAACGATGTCGTGGGAATCTCGGCATCGGCAGGAGAAAAAGAGGCTGAGCAGGCTGTTTCTGCTGCAAAAGCAGCCTTTAGCCAATGGAGAGATACAGATCCGAAAGAAAGGGCTGAGTACCTTTTTAAAGCAGCAGCTCAAGCCCGCAAGATGCGCTATGAACTGGCCGCACTTCAGGTATATGAAGTGGGCAAGAACTGGAGCGAAGCTGACGCAGATGTCTGCGAAGCCATTGACTTTCTTGAATATTATGGAAGGGAAATGATTCGTCTTTCCTCCCCCCGCCGGATGGGAAACGTCCCGGGAGAAATGAGCCATCTTTTTTATGAACCACGAGGTGTGGCTGTGGTGATAGCTCCCTGGAACTTCCCTCTTGCTATATCAGTGGGAATGACGTGCGCGGCCATGGTGACTGGAAACACAGTGGTTTTTAAGCCTTCATCTCAAAGCTTTGTTATCGGCTCGATGATTTACAAAATTTTTGAGCAGATCAATTTGCCGCAAGGAGTCCTGAATTTTCTTCCAGGTGCAGGAAGTAAAATCGGTGACCTCCTTGTCACCCATCCTGATGTAGCGCTCATTGCATTTACGGGAAGCAAGGAAGTTGGGCTTAAGATAATCGAATCTGCCGGTAAAACGCCTGAGGGCGTCACACACGTAAAGAATGTGATTGCTGAAATGGGCGGGAAAAACGCTATTATCGTGGATGCGGATGCTGATCTGGATGAAGCCGTGCTTTACATCCTTCAGTCTGCTTTTGGTTATCAGGGACAAAAATGTTCTGCATGTTCCCGGCTGATTGTGCTCGAAGAAAACTACGACAACCTGATCAAACGGCTTAAAGACGCCGCGGAAAGCATAGAAATGGGGCACCCGGAAGACCCCAGGTTTTTTATGGGAGCTGTTATCAATGCTGAAGCAAAAAAGAAAATTCTTAATTACATCGAAATAGGCAAAAAAGAAGGCGAATGTATCCTTGAGCGAGATATGCTCGACTCAAGGGGTCACAATGTGCCAATGGTCATTTTCACGAATATTCATCCGGAACATAGGATTGCCCAGGAGGAAATCTTCGGCCCGGTTTTGGCAATTATCAAAGTCAAAGATTTTGAGGAAGCGCTGAAAGTCGCAAACAACACACAATATGCTCTGACAGGCGGGCTGTGCTCAAGAAGCCCTGAAAACATTGCTCTGGCCAGGAAGGAATTTCGGGTTGGAAACCTTTACATAAACCGTGGATGCACAGGCGCACTTGCAGGAAGGCATCCGTTCGGGGGATTCAAGCTGTCAGGCGTGGGTTCCAAGTCAGGCGGCCCGGACTATCTTCTCCAGTTCATGTTGCCTATAAATGTTGTAGAAAATACTCTTCGCCGGGGTTTTGCCCCTGAATGATGATATGTTTTCAAGAACAAAAATCTCAGGGCAATAAGACAGGAAAACTGAGATTTGTTTTATGGCTTTCAATAGCAATATATGCCTTTTCTCTTCCCTATATGATCATTATATATGATATAATCTCATCAAGATGGTCTCCGGCCATTGCAGGACTAGTGCCCCGAAGTATTATTATTTCAGCAGGCGCCAGCAAGTTTTTGAGAAGTTACTTGTTTTATGAGTTCATGAGAAATAATGGCTAAAATATAAAATTTAATACATGTATCTTGCCGGTATCTTTTTCCAATAATTGAAGCCGCAACTGTTTAGCCGAGCCTGCCTCTCCAGGAAAAAATAAAATACCATAGGCAAGAGTTTTTGGTTCCACCGTTTTATTTTGAAGTGACTTTTCATATAAATCATTAGTAATTTCTCTACGGGCATCATCTGCTTGATATCCAGTTGCGCCTCCAATGGTAGCTCCGACGGCAGCCC
The DNA here is from genome assembly GCA_013792055.1 of Desulfobacteraceae bacterium. GTDB lineage: Bacteria > Desulfobacterota > Desulfobacteria > Desulfobacterales > ETH-SRB1 > B13-G4. Next base: position 9,791 of record VMSQ01000334.1, on the reverse strand, counting down.
CAACAGCAGCCCCTTTACCCATTGCTTCGGCCACATTTGAACCCGATACAATGCCGATAGCTGCACCGATAATGGAACCCGCTGCAGCTCCAAGCAAGCCTTTATAAGCGCCCTCCTTTGCAATATTCTTTGTTTGCGAATATTTTGCAGCTCTTTCATATGCAACATTACCACTTAAAATAGGCCAGAGATTACCATTAGTATCTTCCAGAAATGTTTGCTGCCCATTGATCTCTAATAGATGGTCACCCTGGTTGTCAAATACTACCTGAACCGGCAACATTCCGGCGCCGATGATATCAAACCCGAAGGCCTCTTTTGCTTCAGTGCTATCCGCAAATGCTTTGGCTGCTATCTCGGCACTCTCGATGTTTACAACATTATTGTATGACGAGGGTGTTTTAAAAGACAAAGGCTTTGCCTGGTAGCTTGTAGAACAGCTTCCTAAAATGACAAAGCTAAAGAGCACAAACAGAATAGAAATATACTTTTTCATGATCAAACCTCCATTACGAGTCAAATTTGATGGTTTTATAAATTGTAACCGGCCTTTTGATTTTTTTCAATTTATAATCGTGATGCTAAAACAGTCAAACAAAATTGCTTGAAGATGTAGGGCGGGTAATCCAAAGAAGCTAAAAATCTACTTTATATGAAACTATCGATATCAATTTGTTGGGCTGTCTATAACCGAGGATTCCTGCATTGTTCTCAGTTTTGCAAGCTCCCATATATAATCATACAGATGAAGGCCTTTGCTGGCAGCTATTATTTCACCGTCTTCAACACCTATTTCCTCTGCCATGTATTCTTTTAACATTTGTATGGCTCCAAGATTTGCAGGAAACCCTCCCCACAGATCCCAGGATCTGAAATAAACCATAAAATGAAGTTTTCCATAGCGGATGCGGGTATCAATTCCGCGCAGGCATGGAGGATCTTTTAGATACAGCGCCTCTGGGTTGCCCACTGTCATGTATGCCTGGTTTGTGCCATGACCATCCTCTTTATACATGCGGATTACTTCTGCTATCTGCGGTTCAAGATACTGACCATAAGTATAGTCTTCGGTGGGTTGTTTTTCAGAAGTCATAAGATAGGGAAGATACGCTTCTAAGTATCCGTCGGCTACAGGATTTGGAATCCCCAGAGCTGGGGGTATGTCTGGAAGAAGTGGGCGTATGCCCGGATGTTTTATGTGCACAGTTATATAATCAAACTCAAGCCTCTCCTGCCCCTCATAGCTGCCCCTGTCTATTTTATATCTGTATCCCTTGCCTATAATACTGTAAACACACTGGAACCAAGCATCCGGTATGTCTCTGGCTTCTATTGATATTATATTCAGCATATTGTTTCCAAAAGTTTTTTTATATATCAAGCCTGCTGACTTCAAGTGCATTGTTCTGTATAAACTCTCTTCTTGGCTCAACCACTTCTCCCATTAGAATGGTAAACAACTGATCTGCCTCAACCGCATCTTCCACCCTGACACGAAGAAGAACTCTTTTCTCAGGATTCATGGTTGTCTCCCACAACTGATCGGGATTCATTTCACCAAGACCTTTGTATCTCTGAATATTTATTCCTTTTTTACCATCTTCTATCATATATGAAAGCAGGCTCTCCCTGTCTTCAAATTGTATAACTTCATTGTTGCCGTCTTTGGCTGCTACAAGAAAGGGCGGATTGTATTTGAATATTTCTTTGCCGACTACAATACTTTTCTGAAATATTGATGAATATACAAGCTCTCTTCCTATTTTAATCTGCCTGATATCTTTGTTTGATAATTTCTTAATAAAACCGTTTACGGTTCTCTCTTCGCCAGGTGAAACATCAAATTCGTATAAATCTCGCTCTTCATTAAAATATAGTTCGCCGGTAAAATAACCTTTTTCCCTCAGGGCGTTTTTTAACCGCAGCATGTTTTCTTTATCTTTAAGAAATTTTTTATCCTCAACACCTTCCTTTATGAGCAGTTCAGTTAAATCCAGATTAATACCGCGCATTTCAAGCTTTTGAGTGCTGGCGAAATATTCGGAAAGGTTTCCAATAAAAACATAGAGATTGTGTTCTTTGAATGTCTCTTTTTTATCCCCGAATTTTACAATTTTATTATCGCATGCCTTTTTTAAAACATAATCATTAAATTCTGTTTCATCTTTCAGATATCTTGCGTTTTTACCTTTTCCCACTCTGAAAAGCGGGGGCTGGGCTATGTATAAATATCCATTATCAAGTAGTTCAGGCATCTGCCTGTAAAAAAATGTTAATAGCAGAGTCCTGATATGGGAGCCATCAACATCTGCATCTGTCATTATTATTACTTTGTGATACCTGACTTTTTCTATATTGTATTCTTCTTTACCGACACCTGTTCCCAGCGCGGTTATCATGTTTTTTATTTCTTCACTTCTGAGAATTTTATCAAACCGTGCTTTTTCAACATTTAATATTTTACCCTTTAAGGGCAGGATGGCCTGAAATTTTCTGTCTCTGCCCTGTTTTGCAGAGCCGCCGGCCGAATCTCCCTCTACAAGAAAAAGCTCCCTTTGTGAAGGATCTGAACTCTGGCAGTCGGCCAGTTTTCCGGGCAGGGTCGAATCAAGCAGAGAACCTTTGTTTCTTGCAAGATCCCTTGCCCGTTTTGCTGCATCTCTAACCCTGGCTGCATCAGCTGCTTTAGATATTATTTTTTTAGCTATGATTGGGTTTTCTTCTAAAAAAGCTCCAAGTTTTTCATTAACAAGAGATTCAACAAGCCCCCTTACTTCGCTGTTCCCGAGTTTTGTTTTTGTCTGTCCTTCAAATTGAGGTGACTTTAGCTTTATGCTTATTATTGCCGCCAGCCCTTCTCTTACATCATCTCCGCTTAATTTTATCTGAAAGTTTTTAGGCAGATTACCGGTTGTAGCGTATTGATTTATTGTTCTTGTCAGGGCTGTTTTAAAGCCTATAAGATGCGAGCCTCCTTCGATTGTATTGATATTGTTTGCAAAAGAGAATATTTTTTCCTTAAAAGTATCATTGTATTGAAGAGCTAATTCAATATGAACGTCGTTTTTTGTACCTTCGAGAAAAACAGGTTTGTGTAAAGGTGTGTGAAGTTTATTAAGATATTCCACAAATGAAGATATTCCACCCTCATAAAAAAATTCCCTTTTTTTATCTGCGCGCTCATCTTCTATGGTTATTTTTAACCCCTTATTTAAAAAAGCAAGCTCCCTTAATCTTCGAACAAGTATCTCGTAAACAAAATTATCGTTGTTTAATATTTCCGTGTCTGGAAAAAAATGTATCTTTGTGCCTCTTTTTTTTGTTTTACCCAGCACTTCTAATTCGCTTGTTTTTTTTCCTTTAGCGTATGTCTGATAATAAATATTCCCATTATTATAAATTTCTACCTCAAGCAATTCCGATAACGCGTTGACCACAGAAACACCCACTCCGTGCAGGCCTCCCGAAACTTTATAAGAATTATCATCAAATTTCCCTCCAGCATGAAGTTTGGTCATTACAACCTCTAATGCCGGAACTTTTTCTGTTTTATGTATGCCTATAGGAATACCTCTTCCATTATCTTCAACACTAATGCTGTTGTCGGTATGAATTGTAATATTAATAAGATCACAATAACCCGCCATGGCTTCATCAATACTATTATCTACAACCTCATAAACAAGATGATGAAGCCCTTCAACATCAACATTTCCAATATACATTGAAGGCCTTTTTCTAACAGCTTCCAGGCCTTCAAGTATTTTTATATTATCTGCTGTATATGCGGCAATTTCAGTATTTAAATCTTTAATTGTTTCTATTTCTTTATTCATATTCTCATCGGCATAACTACACTTAAAAAACTTTTATCTTCTTCGCCTTCGATTAAACAGGGTTTTTCTTCATTAATAATATTAATGTTTATTTTGTCATCGTCAATTGCGTTTAATATTTCAATAAAATATCTTGGATTAAAAGCGACCTCTATGGGCTCTCCCTTATAATTTATTGATATTTCTTCTTTTGATTCACCAATATCAGGATTTGTGGTTGTTATAACAAGTTTGTTGTCTGAAAAATTAAAAATCGCTCCTTTATAATTTTCTGAAGATAAAATAGACATTCTCTTAAGCGTCATAAGAAATAGTTTTTTATCAAGATTTATTATATATGCATCTTTTTTATTTATAATATCCTTATATTCAGGAAAGTCGCCCTCAAGAAGTCTTATAATAATTATCTCTTTATCTTTTTTTATTACAAAATTGTTATTTTTAACGCCAATTTGAACAATTCCTTCCCTGGTTAAAAATTTAGAAACTTCATTTAAACCTTTTTTGGGAATTAAAATTCCAATATCTACTGGTAAATCAGTATCTGCATCATAAAAAGTATCAACAGATGAAAGCCTACTTCCATCTGTTGATATCATTCTGACAATTTTTTCATCTTTATTAATAATTGTTTCAAAAAACACCCCTTTAATATGAGCCCGCTTATCATCTGTAGCTCCACTTATCACAAGAGATTTATCAATCATGGATTTAAGAAATTTTGAATCAATCTTAAAAAAATCAACATCTTTTATATTTGGACTATCGGGAAAGTCGGAAGGATTCATACCAACGATATTATATTGGACATTTTTATTACCGATCTCAATCCAATTATTTTCAACTTCATTAATATGAATTTCATCAACAGGAAAATCTCTTACAATCTCATAAAGTTTTCTTGCGTTAATAGCCGCTGTACCTTCTGTTTCAATTGATGCAGGATAAATACCCTCAAATCCTGTTTCAAGATCTGTTACAGTTAGAACTATTCCTGTATCAGATGTTCTTATTAAAACAGCTTCGGTTATTGCGAGATTGCTTTTACGTCCAGTTAAACCCTGAATTTTTGATAATACATCAATAATGTCATTTTTGTTTACAGTAAACTTCATAGCTATTCCTTAATAAATATAGTTTATATATTAAATAGAGTTGTTCATAAGTATAATAACTTTTTAATTATTTAATTTTATTGATAAAATAATAGTTATTTTCAATAAAGAAATACTATTAATATTGTTTTATAATAATAGAAATATAAACACTATTTTTTATATTGTTAATAAGAAACAGATTTTTAACAAATTAGCATATTGTTTTTAATAATACTATATATTGTATTTTTTTATTTGTAATATAAATATATATACTGTTTACAGTGTGGTTACAAGAGGTTTTTAAAAATAAATTAAACCTTTTAAAGGTTCATTAAAACAGGAACTTTAATTTATGAAATTTATTACAGACCTTCATGTTCATTCTAAATTTTCAAGAGCTACGGCAAAAAATATGGATCTTGAGAATTTATATATTTCAGCTCAACTAAAAGGAATAACAGTTGTAGCTACCGGTGATTTTACACACCCAGGATGGTTTTCAGAAATAAAAGAGAAATTACAACCAGCCGAGGAAGGACTTTTTAAACTAAAGAATGAATTATCTCAAAAATGTGATGAAAAAGTTCCATTATCATGCCGCAACAAGGTTCGCTTTCTTTTAAGTTCAGAAATCAGCAATATATATAAGAAAAAAGGTAAGACTCGAAAAAACCACAACCTTGTATTTATGCCGGACCTTGATTCAGCATATAAATTAAATTTAAAGTTAGATAAAATTGGCAATATAAAATCAGACGGAAGACCCATACTTGGATTAGATGTCAGGGATCTTCTGGAGATAATTCTCGAAACATCAGAATCGGCACTCTTTATACCGGCTCACATCTGGACACCCTGGTTTTCGCTTTTTGGTTCAAAATCCGGTTTTGATTCCATTGATGAGTGTTTTGAAGACCTTTCGCCTTATATTTTTGCTGTAGAGACTGGTCTTTCTTCAGATCCACCTATGAACTGGAGGGTTTCGGGGCTGGACGGACTTACGCTTGTATCAAATTCCGACGCTCATTCCCCCTTAAACCTTGGCAGGGAAGCAAATATTTTTAATACAGACCTTTCTTATTCAAAAATTATGTCGGCAATAAAAACGGGCAATCCTGAAGAATTTTTAGGGACTTTCGAGTTTTATCCAGAGGAGGGGAAATATCATCTTGATGGACACAGAAAATGCAAGGTGTGTTTAAAACCAAACCAAAGTATGGCAAATAACGGTTTGTGTAATGTATGTGGAAAACCTTTAACGCTTGGAGTATTATACAGAGTTGAAGAATTGGCGGACCGACCGGAGGGCTCAAGACCAAAAAAATCACATCCATATTATAATCTTATTCCTCTTGCAGAAATATTATCAGAAATTTTAAATGTAGGACCAAAATCTAAGAAGGTTCAGCTAAATTATATGGCTACACTCGAATCTCTTGGACCGGAACTTGAAACACTTCACAATCTTTCTATAAGGGATATTGAAAAAGCGGGTATTCCTTTGCTTGGAGAGGCTGTTAATCGAATGCGCAAAAAACAGGTAACTGTTTTTCCCGGTTATGATGGAGAATACGGAAAGGTTAAGGTCTTTAGACAAGGTGAGAAGGAAAAACTTTTAGGACAAAAACAACTGTTTGTTTTTCCTGTTTCATCCGCTCCAGCAAACACCACGGTTGAACTCCCACGGCATCAAAAATTTTGTAACATTCCAAAAAATCCGGATCAAACAAAGTATAGTACTCAAGAAAAAATATTGGATCAGCTTAATAAAAACCAGTTTAAAGCCGTTAAGCATAAAAAGGGCCCACTGTTAATTGTAGCCGGCCCGGGCACAGGTAAAACACTTACGCTTACACACAGAATTGCTTATATCATCACAGAAAGAAAAGTTTCGATCGAGAATATACTTGCCGTAACATTTACAAACAAAGCAGCTCAGGAAATGAGGGACAGGCTTTTGTTGTTAATGGACGGCACAAAACAGTTGCCTGAAGTTACTACATTTCATTCTTTTTGTTTTAAAATTTTAAAAGATCTGAATAACGATAAAAATTATACAATAATAGATGATTATGATCGAAAGGCACTAATAATAGAGGCAATAAAACAGACCAAGCTTAAAGGGGTTAAGGTTTCAATAAAACCCTCAGATTTGTTAGATATGATTATTTCTGCTAAACAGAACATACTTTCTCCGCAAGACAATTTAAAAGAAATAAAAGAGTCGGAAACAGAAGGGGTTTCGGCCACATATAAGGAATATCAAAGTATTTTATCAACGCAGAAGCTTTACGATTATGAAGATTTGATTTTTAATATAGTAAGGCTCTTAGAATCAGATGTGGATTTTTGTAGAAAATGTCGTGATAAATACAAATATATATTTGTTGACGAATATCAGGATTTAAACCAGGGACAATATAGAATTATAAGAGCCCTTACAAAAGCCGACAGCAACATATGTGTTATCGGTGATCCAGACCAGTCAATATATGGATTCAGGGGTTCAGATGTTCTGTATTTTAAGAGCTTTCTTAGAGACTACCCCGAAGCCAAGACCATAAACCTGAACCAAAACTATCGATCAACCGAAACCATACTTGAAGCATCATACCAGACCATAAAAAACAATAGAGATTACAATGTGTTGGATTCAGCCTCACGTGTTTATTCCGATATTAAAGGGTCAAAAAAGATAAATATTATTGAGCTTGTTTCGGAAAAGGCCGAGGCCGTAACTATTGGTAAGATAATCGAAAAAATGATAGGAGGGACTGGATTTCATTCTATTGACTACGGAAGCGTTGATAGCTCTTGTACAAAAAAACAGATGAGTTTTTCAGATTTTGCTGTGTTGTTCAGATCCTGGATTCAGAGCAAGATCATTGCAGAAGTTTTTGATAAAGCTAATATTCCATATCAGATAATAAGCAGAGAAAATGCTTTTAATTCAAAGGGCGTTTCGGGGCTGTTGTCTTTTTTGAAAATAATTGAAGGCAAGGGTTCTTTTGTGGATTTTGAAAGAATTATATATTTATTAAAATCAGGTGTCGGTAAAAAAACTATAGAAACATTCAAAACATGGAGTTATAAAAACAGGCTTTCGCTTAAAGAAGCCATGTTAAATGCTTGTCGTTTTCCTGTTGATGGTATGGGCAGGTCGAGCCAGCAAAAACTTTATGATTTTATAATTAAAATCTCAAATATAGAAAAAAAGATTAACGATTTGACGGTTGAAGGAAAGCTTCTGTATCTATCTGAAAAAACAAAACTTAAAGATATAATTACAGAACAAGCCTTAAACAACCTGATTGTTATGACCTGCAATCTGGGTGTAAGATCCAGCGACTTTCTCCCATCGATCGCGCTTAATACAGATACGGATATTTATTCCTCTCGAGCAGAAAAAGTCTCTTTGATGACCATGCATACAGCCAAAGGTCTTGAGTTTCCGGTGGTTTTTATTGCCGGCTGCGAAGATGGATTTATACCAATGAGAAGACACGGAGATGAAAAAGCGGACATTGACGAAGAAAGAAGGTTGTTTTATGTAGCAATGACTCGTGCAAGAGAAAAGCTTTATTTTACATGTGCAAAAAAACGCAGAGTTTATGGAAAAATGGTGGCGAGAGAGGCTTCTCCGTTTATAAATGATATAGAAACGGGCTTAATAAAACACGAACAAGGCGATTTTAAAAAGATAAAAAAGAAAACAGAGGTTCAGTTGAAATTGTTTTGATCCACAGACCCGCCTGCCATGCGTTATAATTGAGTTGATATAGTAAAATGACGTTGTGTAGACACCCGCTTATGATACTTCGTTAACTCTATACAAAGGCATTGCGGGCAGGTTGCGCAGATTTTCGTGAGTTGTTAGGTTAAATTTAAGGGACTCGTAAATGGTCGAAATTTGGACGGCAAAGTAAAAAGCTTTTTACGAAGCTGTCAAAGAGGAAAACAATTATGACAGAAATAGGTAAAGAGCGTATTCTCAAGATTGTTCAGGCCGATATAAAAGATCCGATAAAAATTGTGTTAAAAAACAAGAACTATAGATCCGCCGTAATGCTGATTTTGACAGGCATTGATACCATGGCATATCTATCTACGCCTGCAAACAAAAAGAATCAAGATTGCTATGACTTTATTGAATGGGTAGACAAATATGTTCTGTTTGAAGGCAGAGAAAAGCTGACAGGGCTGGAGCTTTATATTGCCAGATGCGTGATTCTTCATTCATACAGTGATTATTCGAGCATAATGAGTATGGGCGATTGCAGAAAGATCGAATATACCGATCAATCAAATCCGGACGCGATAGGCTATAATCCCGAAGAATCAGATAAAACCGTAAAGGTTTCCGTATATGCTTTGTCTGATGCTTTTTTCAAGGGGCTGGACAGGTTTTTTGAGTATTTGTTTTCGAACAATGAAAAGGTGTTATTAGTTGAAAAGAGGTTGGATGAACTTACGCTTAAGTTTCCGGCTGTTTGATAGAATAGATAAGGGCGTTTAGAAATGAATATATCCGATGAAACAACGGCTAAGGAAGCTATAGATATGTGGCGCAGCAAAGCCCCTAAAGAACAATTGAGACGCATTCGACAGGCAATTGAAACCCTGGAACTAAACCAGATGCATTATGAAAATAGAGGTAACGAGAAAGGAGTTATAAGATCTGAAAACGCAATAGATATACTGAGCCAGAGAAGAATGGAAATAGAATCCGAATTATAGCTCACCTGTATTTTTTACTCAACCCGCACCAACATTTTGCGCATTAAGTATCTGCGAAAAGCACATGAAAAAGACTTTTGATATAAAAGTTTTCATATCAAACAGAGAATCCTGTTGT
>VMSQ01000108.1 GCA_013792055.1 Desulfobacteraceae bacterium | reverse complement strand
TCGATGCGGCCGTTAAGATCCCTGATTCGGGCACAAATTGCTGAAAAACTTGCAAGATAGCTCTCATTTACCAGATGCTCGCCCAAAATCAGGCGGATCCCATTTTCAAAGTTTCCGTTTCCCTTGGATTTGAGGGCTTCTAAAACCACAAGCTTTCCCAAAGAGTCGATTTCTTCCAAAAGCTGGCCGTGGCTTTTTATCCATCTTGGGTCGACTTTGCCAGGGTCATCCAGAAGATCGAGGAGCTCAAGCCCCATAAGCCGGCACAGGTTTTTGCGCAGAGATTGATCCTGGTCGGCATCATATCGCAGGATCGAGTAGATAAAATCGATGCGCCGGTCTCCTTTGGGTATGTCTCCGAAAATATGCATCCCGTCCTGTATCTGGGTGTTCCTGATGCCGCTTAAGGCTTCGTGTGCCCTTTGGGCCACCTTATCAAAAGGCGCCTCCTCCTGGCCGAGCTTGATCTCTTTATCCAGACTTGTTTGCCGGATCAGATCCAGGATCATGTGCTCAAGCTGATGCGCTCGGGTTTTATCAATGATTTTGGCTTGTTCGTATTCACTTAAGAAACGTCCCAGTTCTTCCAGCTCTTCGTATAGCCCCCCTTGAGTCATCACGGTCTGCATGTGGTTTACAAGTGTGGCAAGGCCGCGCCGTTTAGCGATAGTTCCTTCAGGGGGGTTGTCCGCGTTGTAGATATAGAGGTGGGGGATTTCATGGATACAGATGTCGGGAAGACAGCTTTCCGAAAGCCCGACCCCTTTTCCGGGCAGAAATTCAACGTTCCCGTGCGTTCCCACATGTACGAGAACGTCCGCTCCAAAAGAATCTTCCAGAAAGCGATAGGTAGCCAGATACTGATGCGGCGGCGGTATGTCCGGATCATGCAGGATCTTGCAAACCTGACCGTCGCAGCGAGGGCCGGCACATCCACGCTTGGGCTGTACGCAAACAACCGCAGCGCCGTAAGAAACACCGGTAATGACGATTTGGCCATCATACACCATGGCAGGCGGCACGCCGTTTACTTCCTCTCCGGGAGGATTTCCCCATGCTTCGGCCACCCGCTCACGAACATTTTCCGGAAAGGTTTCCCACCATTTTAAGTATTGTTCCAGGCGAAGAAGCGAAAGTGCCCCGCCCTTGTTAACGATCTCATCCACCGTGGTCCAGCGAAATTCAGAGACAGCCTTTCGGTCCATGATATTGTCGATGAGATCTTTGCCGTCCGCTGGTGCTTCGACAGAGTAGCCTCGTTTCTTCATGGTTTGCAAAATGCGGGCTACACTCTCCAAAGAGTCGAGATTGGCCGCACCTCCAACCGTGGCCTCCACGGACGCGCAGGGATTATTATGGAGGATGAAGGCGACTTTACGTTCGGGAATGGGCTTTTGCCCGAGGTCCACCCACTTTTTGACTCTCCGGGCCAATCTTCGGCACCGCTGCCGAATCGGTGTACGTTCTTCAACCAGGGCACCTGTATCACCGTCTTCGCTACGTCCGGCCCCTCCGATGATGATAGGCTCGATCACACCTTCGAATTCGGGCATGGCTACCGACCAGCTTATGTCGGCCCCAATGCCCTGTTCATCTGCTTCCCATTCTTCCTGGGTCTTGTAAGAAGATACCACAGGCTGAAAGACGGGAACGTCGAGCTGTTTAAGCAGGGCGACCCCGCCCCGCGCTTTTCGCGTATCAGACAGATTGTCTTCTCTGCGATTTTCAAGAAAAAAGGTCTGAAGCTTTACAAACGCGTTGATGCGCGCGTTGCCCCCCGGGGTTAAAAAGAACTCTCTAACGACCTGGGCGCTTCCTTTGGCGCCAAGACCAGCATCCTGCACGCTGTAGGAAAAGGCCGGCATTACCTTAAGACCCTGACCCTCAAGTTCCGATATAAGGAGGTCTTCCACCTGAAGGTTGTTGTTGACCCAATAGTGACGGGAGAAAAGGATTCCCACCACCGGTCTCTGACTTCCGACTTCTGACCTCTGACTTCTGACCTCTGACCTCTGACTTCTGACCTCTGACTTCTGACCCCTGTATCCCTCATACCATTCAAGATATGCATCAACCGCCGTAAAGTGCGAAACCGGCGCCCGGGGGTGATACAAACCTTCCCAGGGAACCTCCCTTGGCGGCTCGGCCCTTGTTTCGACCCCAACTACCTCTTTGGCAATGAAGCACAGCATGTTGGTGAAGTTTTCCTCGCCTCCGATTGTTATGTAGTCGTAACAACGCTGAACGATTGAGGGGCTCACAGTAGAAAGCGCCCAAATGGCGGGATCATGGCTCACGCAGACGATTGGGATAGTTTTACCGATCGTCTGGAGCTCTTTCTCAATCGTCTCCCAAATCGGTTCCGCAGAGCGATAGAGAAAGATCATGTCCGCATCCTTCAGCTTTTCAAGGATTTTTTCCGTTTTTTCAGGCTCTCTCTCCAGAGTTCGGGAAGAAAAGAGGGTTAGATCGAGCCAGTCGATGTTTTTGCTGGCGCGAACAAGCATGGGAACATGGCTGTTCCACATAATGGCTGTGACTTTCATGGCATATCTCCTAATAACTATAGACTTTCAGATAAATAATTTCACAAGGCCAGAAGGAGGAAGGCGTATTAGTTATACGTCGACGACTGATAACGCAGTGAAATTAATTATCTGAAAGTCTATACTCCCTCACCGGCCTGACCGGCACTATATGCGGATGGCCGTTACTTTCGTTTATCGTTGCTTCCACTCCGTAAACTGATCTTATGTTTTCAACGGTCATAACTTGCGATGGTTCCCCTGTGCAAAAAATTTTGCCTGCATTTAACATCACAATCGTGTCGGAAAACCGGGATGCGAGATTCAGGTCGTGCATAGCCAAAATAGCTGCCATCCCTTTTTTTTTCACCATGCCGGAAATCATTTCCATGACCTCCATCTGATGTCTCAAATCGAGGTTGCTCGTGGGTTCGTCCAAAAGTAAGTAGTCAGTTTCTTGTGCAAATACTCTGGCCAACAGGACTTTCTGCTTTTGGCCGCCGCTTAACTGATCAAAATCCCTTAAGGCAACATCCTCAAGATCCATAGACCTCAAGACGTCCGCCACTACTTCCAGATCTTTTTGGGACGGTTTCCAGACGATATAGGGCCTTCTTCCCATCAAAACAGCATCAAATACACTTATGGGGAACCTGGATGGCGATGCTTGAGGAGCGTAACTTATACACTTTGCCAGGTTAAGTCTCTTCATCCCGGAGGCATCCCTGCCGTCAATCAGGATAGTTCCCTTATCCTGTTTCACTATTCCGATAATACACTTTAAAAGGGTCGTTTTTCCTGCCCCGTTAGGCCCCACTATACTTAAGACCTCCCCTTTATGCAGCTCTATTCCAACATCTTTTAGAACGCTTATATTTTTGTACCTGAAATCAAGTCCGTTAATGCTTAACATTATCAGTATGCTCTTGTCTGTGGTTAATCATAACTTCAGCCACTATGATTCAAAGTGCCTTGAGCTAAAAATGCAAGCTCAAAGCTCAAAGCTGAAAGCAAGAGAAGAAGAGTCTTTGGGTTTTTTACTTTGAGCTTTGAGCCTTGAGCTTTCAGCCCAACAAGGGGTACTTTAGGCACTTTAAGTTACCAGTATTCTCTTCTCTTTTTCATTAGTAAATAGAGAAAAAATGGCACGCCTATGAAAGAGGTGACAATCCCTATTGGTATTACCTGCGGGGCCCACAAAGTCCTTCCCAGTGTGTCTGCCGTTAAAACAAGCACAGCGCCTACGAGGGCAGAGGCCGGAAGAAGGAACCGGTGATCTCCACCGATAATCATCCTGGTTATGTGGGGAGAAACAAGTCCTATAAAGCCAATCACGCCGGTAAAACATATTGCGCCTGCTGTGATCAAAGAGGCAAGAACTATCCCAAGCATTCTAACTTTTTCAACATTTACCCCCAATGCCTTTGCGGACTCATCCCCGGCAGAAAGGAGATTGAAATCCCATGACCACTTCAAAAGAACAGGGCAGGGAAGCAGTATCATGACAGCAGCTATGCTTATTTCTTTCCAGCCAACTTTGGACAGACTTCCGAAAAACCAGAATACAATCTCATGAACTTGCTCCATAGTCCCCATATATTGAAAAAAGGAACTAAGCGAAGAGAAGAGAAACATTATGGCGATTCCGGCAAGTATCATTGTCTCCGTGGTGAAGCCTTTCAATCTCGCTATCCCGAGAATGAGAAAAGATGAAAGCAGGGCAAAGAAAAACGCGTTACCGGCTATAAGATATTCGCTGTAAATCCCCCCGCCGAATACTATTACCATTACAGCGCCAAAGCCGGCGCCGGATGCTATCCCCAGGGTATAGGGAGATGCCAGAGGATTTCTAAGTATGGCCTGAAATACAGTTCCGGCAAGACCGAGCCCGCATCCTACTATAATGGCCATGACTATGCGGGGAAGCCTCAGTTTCCAGACAATTGCATGGGCCAGCCCTGTTTGTTGAAAAAGCGCTGCAAACGAATCTTTAACCCCTAAGGATGATGCGCCCTGGGAAAGGGCTATTAAAGCCACGCCAAACAAAACCGTCACCAGAAGAATTATGAAAGAGAGTTTCCTGCCGGTAAGGTTTTTGTATTGTTGAGATATGTTATTCATATAGAAGTGTCCTTATTGAGCTGAAAGCTGAATGCTCAAAGCTCAAAGCAAGAAAAAAAATATTTGGGTTTTTACTTTGAGCTTAGAGCTTTGAACTTTCAGCCTTGAGCTTCCATTCCCCAAGCTCAAGGATACACATATACACCTTGATACTTGATGCCTTGAAACTTCTCCAGGTACTCCCTGTGAAGTTTTTCCGGATCAAGAAAGTTAAAAACTTCAGGATGAAACCATTTCGCCATATAGCTTATCCCAATAATTGCTCTTGGACCTGTCCAGATATCAGAACTAAGCACATACACCTTGCCGTCCCGTACAGCCCGAATGTTATCCCATGCCGGGCAGGCCATGATTTTGTCTCTAACACTTTTCAGGGGATCAGGATCGATCATGGCGTAGCAGTTGCCGAAAGCAGTGGCTTTAATGATAACCTGGGGATTTTTTGCCAAAACCCATTCAGGAGTTATCTCCGGATAAGGTATGGAAAAATTAGAAGCAATATTATGGCCTCCTGCCAGAACGCACATCTCGTGACCGCCGGAACCGGGTCCGGCAGTATGATACTTGGAATAACTTTCAACGTACACATCGGGCCGATTTCTCAGAGGCATTGATTCTCTTTCTACTAAGTTTAGTTTCTCCTGGTACCAACATATGAGTTGCCGGGCCTCCTGCTCTTTTCCCAGAATACGGCCAAGGATTTCTATTTCTTTTACCATACTGCGCATCTTGTAAAAATCGAGGCGTATCACCGTGATGCCAAGGGGAACAAGTTTCTTTTCCATATCCTGGCCGGGATGCCGCGCATAGCCTATCACAATGTCGGGATTTAACTCGACGATTAACTCATAATTAGGCCCCCTCCAGCTACCGACTGCCGGCTTGTCCTTTAATCCGGGCCAGAACAGGGGTTCCTTGGCAATACCGGTATTGATACCGACCACAAGATCTTCTGCCTTGAGAGCACGGATTACTTCCAGAGCATCGGAGGTTAGGACTACCAGTTTTTTAACCGGCAGCCTTACCTCCACAAATCGCCCTGTAGCGTCTTGTATGCGGATACTTTCCCCTGCCGTCGCTCGAGCGACTAATCCTCCCGCCAGAATAAGCAATGAAGAGAGGAGTATTAATGCACATATTTTGATGCCATATTTTCTCATGGAACCTGTCCGTTGTTATTTAATACCTGAGTGTCAATTCGACAAAAAAAGTTCGTCCGTCTCCCTCGTAATATTCCCAATACTCTTCGTCCAGGATATTATCCACAGAAAGGGATATGTCAGTCCATTTGGATGGAGACACAGTTATCTTGCCATCCAGGTAAAAGGCCGGTTCATAGGTCTGGTAAACCCCCTCCGCTTTGTCTTTATTGTCAGAATCGTTGAATATTTTGCTAAAATAGCGGCCGACGAGGCTTCCTTTGAACCATTTATGCTCTGCCTCGAGGCCTATATTGCATGTTGTTTTGGGAATCCCTGTAATTCTCTTATTTTCAGAGTCGGGATCAGCCGGATTATCTATGATCTCAGCCTGCGTCCATGTATAATTACCCCAGGTCGTAAGCCAGTTGGTAATTTGCTGTGACACCTCAAATTCCACGCCATAGGTGCGTGCCTTGCCGGCGTTCGTGCGTGTTTTGGTTTTGGCAGCATTATCGATTTTATAGTAGATCAGGTCATCAATATCATTTTGGTATCCGGTAAGCGATAGCTTTGTCTTTTTGTCAAAAAAGTATTGATCCACGCCTGCCTCATCGGTCCAGACCGTTTCAGGCTCTAGATTGGAATTGCTATAGTACGTCGTTCCCTTGTACGTCCAGGTTCGATAAAGTTCATAAAGGTTGGGGGGGCGAAAGGCATGGCCGACAGAAGCTTTCAAGGTGGTATCGGAAAGAGCCTTCCAGACTACAGACGCCTTGGGACTGAACTCGGACTCTATATTGCTGTCATATTTGGTCTCAGAACCGGGAACACCGGAAGCACCGTCGTAAACCTTCCATGTGTCATAACGACCGCCAAGATAGAGGGTGAAGGGTTCCGCAATATTCCATTCATCCTGAACAAATACGGCCAAAATCTTATCCTTGCCACCTGAATAAAAGGTGCTGTCACTTTTACCTGAATAACTTCGATAAAAAGGGACATTATAATCGTCGGTATCTGATTCGTCTGTCCGGTAAGAAGCACCGAGGGTCAAGAGATGAGACTCTCCGAGTGGTACATCTGCTCGAATCTCCGAAAACCAGCTCTCGTTTTCGGTTATCTTTAGGGTACCCGGCGAGTCATGGTATGACCCACTACCCGCGGTGGTGTAGCGATCGTCTGTTCTTACAGTTCCGACTTGTGCATTGAGCTTAACTGGTCCGAAAAGTTCTTCAAAGGTAAGAGTATAAACATCGGTTTCATTTCTTCCTATACCCGTAGAACTTATAAAATCATTTGGTCTAAAACGGGCCCTTTGGTTCGATCCGGCAATTGCGTACGTGGTATTATCTCCGAAGGTCCCCATGTATGTATTCGGAGGGCCATAGTCATACTCGTGACGTCCTGATATGGTTGTGAAAGCAAGGCTGCCGGTATCAGAAAAATCAAAAGTTGCCTTAGCATCAATACTGCTCTTTTCAGCCCTGTTTTCTCCTTTATCACCGACCACCCACTTTGTCGGGTTCCCGTATTTATCATCCATTGCATAGCCGCCGGATACTGTACCTGCCCCGGCAGTGAGCGTTTGTGCCACAGGCGTGGTCTCGTATCCGTCAGTTGATTCTTCCTCATAACCGATGCGCAGGCTGAATTTATCTGCAAAGCGGTCGCCAAGGCTGAAACGGTAGCGTCGAGTATCATGCGTGCCATAACCCGCTGTAGCGCCGGCTTCAAGCTTTTCAGGTGTTTTTGTAATGATATTTATCACACCGCCCATGGCATTCCCACCGTAAAGGGCCGATGCTGCACCCCGAATGACCTCTATCCGTTCAATGTTGTCTACCG
>VMSQ01000070.1 GCA_013792055.1 Desulfobacteraceae bacterium | reverse complement strand
TTCCTTTGGCAATCTGACGGCTTGGCTTCGCCCGTTCTTAAACAATTTTGCTGTTTTCATTGTTACCCTCCATTATTAATATATATTTTTAGTATATATCAATGGTATTGTTTGTCAAGCAGAAACCAGTAGTAGCGGTAGGGAGTAGCGGTAGGGGACGTTGTTACCTTCTGATCTTATCGCAGATACTCTAACAGTTTTTTATCATTATCAACCAGTTTTTTTCCTCTTTCTATGCACCTGCTAACACTTTTCTCACTCAGCCTTAGCTCTGACGCTATTTTTGCTCCACTATGCCTTAACTCTATCGCCGCCAAATAACTGATAATTGCCCTGGTATTGCTAATATCCTTTTTGCGCTTAGATGATATCAGGTAAGGGGGGACGCCCTTTAGTTTTGCAGTTTCTCATGAATGTGCTCCCGGGAAGTTGTTACCTTCTGATCTTATGGCTAAACCACAGGCACTAAAGACGCAAAGTGAGTTTTTTGTTGATTTTTCCAGGATGATAGGATTGGGATATCTCAAACGGCAATAGCAACCTCTTTACTTCCTTCACTAACCTGGGGCTGGGTTCTTACAAAACTATTTATATCCTCGGTAATTCTATTTACCAAACGATTGACATCCTCAGCTACACGACCGGAGATAAAAGACTGACCACACTTACTACAAACACTGGCACAAACATTCTTCACCGTTATTTTAACACCCGCCAATTCATAAGCCAATTCTGTACGCCCTGGCTTTACAACACCCTTACATTCCGGACACTTTCTCTCTTTAGGTATCACCTTTTCCCTCCCTTCTTTCGGCGTTGATAATCGTTTGTCCATTCCTTATCAGATGGTATATAAACTGTAGGGATATACATTATATCTTTATCTGAATAATCACAGACGATATGCAGTGGCAATCCATTCAACATTGTCCCATAGACCAAAACCCTGTGTCTTTTTGGATACCTCTCGATAATCTTGCCGGTAAGCAACACACAACATCTTCCGGTTCGACACCATCCTTTTTGGCCTCAGTAATAGCATGATTATAATACTCATAATTCTCATTTTGTACAAAATCTCTGATATTCTCTATGGAAATCAATGGGTCCGTCTCTCCCTTTCATCCTCAATCATCTTTTTCAGGCTCGTAACTAAATCGTACTTGGATCTTCAAGATCAAGGTGTCAAATCGGTCATAGCGTTCAAGGCAAAGCGGGCAGGTCTTCTAATCGCACTATAACTTCTCATGTTCAAAAATTGTCCAACCTCCCGTCCTGAACAACCCATCGCTTTTATTGATAGCGTAAGGGACGTTGCTATCTAACTGCGTTATTTGATCATCCAATGCTCTGAACTTTCTTCTCAACTAATAATAAGTTCGATTATCTCTTCAACAACTTCTTTCAGATTTACAGGTTCACTTTCAACAACCTTATTCGGATAGTGCTTGTGATCAGGAAATGTCGGAATTTCAGAATGATGAGGTATATTGTCGTATCTAAATATCAGGTTGCCGTCCCCTTTCATATATTGGTATCGATACGAGACCTTTGCATAACTGCCATTTTTCCGTGATGCAGCGTCAGGCTTCAGATTTTGGCACGCAGTGAAGCTTTAGCGCTATCCTCAAAATACTCAATGTATTCCTGCGGTTAAAATCTTTGCCTTC
>VMSQ01000312.1 GCA_013792055.1 Desulfobacteraceae bacterium | reverse complement strand
GGAAATGACCTGAAAAGTGGTAAGGTTATTTCCGGAATGGGTGGCAGGTTTAGGCCGGAATCAGTGGCAGGTTTGAACCGGAATGGGTGGCAGGTTTAGGCCGGAATCTACACCAGGCCCTTCTGTGACATCAACTGCAAAGTATGGAGCACCCTCATGCATGAAGAAGTTTCTTTGGTTATCCAGCACAACAAACCATTCTGATGATTTTCCAGCGCCTTCAATTATCTTTTTAATGATTAGTCCGACTTCCTTCTTTTTAATATTTTTACCTATATGAGAGTAAAGAACGAAAAACAATCTTGTCATTAGTTCGCAAACTGAATTCAGCTCAAATAAAAGCGAATCAATATCTATGAGTAAGTTAAACTTTAGATTTTCTTCAATGTCGAAAGCGTATCCTTCTCTCTGATCCGTAAAAATGTTTTCTTTATTGTGGGCTTTTGTAGTCTTATAGACTTCATTCACTTCAGAATTTATTCTGTAAACAATACGCGGCAGCATATCTAATCGCGTTGATATAGATAGCCCCAACTGAGATTTAACTTCCTTTGAGATTGGAAAGGATTTACCCGCACTCTCTAAATTGTTTACAGCACTCCAAATAGGCAAAATCCATGGATCAGCGACCTCAGTATTTATATGAATCCATTTATTAGGCATTTTTTATATTACCTTGGAGCCATAACGATGATTATGTTTTATCAGAAGACCATTTTTTGTATATAAGCCAAGCGAGCACCAAAAGTACTACACCGATCGCCAACATGAACGGATCAACTGATGCTCCCCAAGAGCTAGGGGCACCTCTTCCTATAGATGATGAGCCGCTGCGTTTAAAAGAGTTAGCGACGAAAAAGACGCCAACTCCGGTACAGATAACTATTCGAGTTTGAGCGGCAAGCAAACGCCGTTTTATTTTATCGAGCATTATTCACCCCTCTGGTCAAACCTAATTTGATTGTTTTCTGCAGATTGATTAAGAAACATAACCCATTATGCTGACTTGCGCCACAAACAACCATTTTTAAACTCGCTGACCCTGGACTTGCAACAACCATTGCAAAACCGTAAAAGCCGGCGAGTGGTGTCAAGTCCAGCAATTGGTTCGACATCATAATTTATTCAATGCTGCTTCCATCGTCTGCTTGACTCTTTTCTTCTGAATCTCTGGATCTTCCTTCTGAATATATTCCACGGCAGACAGATCATCCCCGCGTTTTCTATTCTGACGAGGTTCGAGTGCCTCAATCATTATGGCTTCGATTGCTGGTATAATCTTAATAGCTTCATAAGACGAGGGCATAGTTCCGAGTGTACCAATTTCAGAAACAGGTAAAAGTCCAAACCATGAAAACCGATCCCAACGAGAGGAAAAACGATCAAGTGTATGTTCATAGAGACGTCGTCCCAAGGCCCTATCTGTTGCACGTCCTACATAAATCACCTCTCTTACATCATAAAGTAAATAGATGCCGATTTGCTTGTGAAAGTCAACGGGGTCTGCCCCAATCTGCTGCATGCCGAGAATTTTGGGCTTGGATACCCAGTCAATTGCATCTCGACGCCAGAACATCCCGAAAGAAGAAATAATGTCATATTGGTCATCTTCATCTTCTTCCTTTTCTTCACTTGCTTCCTTACCTACAACAGTTGGCCGTGTAATTCCTGCCTTTTCTTTCCAGATATAAAGTCCACGACCAATTCTCTGAAATGGACAATCTTTACCTTCATCGTTGATTGCGGTAGTAAGGTATGCGCTAACGGTTGATGTAGGTGTTGCACCAAGACTGGATCGAAGGCCATCCGATCTAATTTTCTCAGCAATATCCTTATAGTCAAGTGCTCCTGATGCTTCACTAAGGACTTTTTCTATCGCCTTTCGCCATGTCATTTCCTTGGCCATTATTTATTTTCCTTTCTGTCGAACGCCATTTTCACTGGCGCCGGCTTTTTGGCGTCCAGTGAAAAAATATGTTCGGCCAAATAAGTTCCCACGATATCATGATTTAAATGGTAACATTCGTAATTCATGCGTATTTATCAATAAAACTTGTGCATCATTGAAAGACGCGATTAAGCTTTTAGGTTCAACACATTCATCAGATTTTATTGAAAAACTATGAGTTGTTATATAAATAGAGTTATCAACTCCAGCTATTTCTATTGTGCATGACGATAAGTCGCCAGGATAATCAACCGAAATAACTTCTTCATCATCTATATCTTCAATGGCATCAATTAGTTTTTCGACATCGAAAGATTTATCGAACTGAAATGTCAATGAATTGAATGTGTCAGAGAATACTTCATTGAATTCACTCGAATTGATAAATATTGGATTCTGTATTTCTGTAACTTCTGTATTTATTATATATTCAGAACAGTCCTCAGGATTGATTGCAATCCATATATTTACAGAAAAATCTTTCGTTATAATAGATATAGCTTCATAATCATCGTCAAGTTTTATATCACGGCGTTTATATCCAAAAGACTTTTTTAGTGATTTAAACAGATTGTCAGAATATTCAGCAATTTCGTCGTGGCCAATAGTTTTTACAAAAGATTCGGTCGCATTGTTTATTGAGTCTGGAAGCCTGTGATGTTTTTTAAAACCACTTAAGGACTTAATATTTCCTAATTCTTCACCAGAAAAAAATACCTTCTTCAGTTGTGCGAGTTTTGGTTCAATTTTTTTCTTTTTTTTATCTAAAAATTCTTTTAAGTCAGCAATAATAAATCCCTTCGAAGCATTACCAAAAATGCGAGGGGTTTGAGTATAACTACCTGTAAAGGTTTTACGTACCGTTCTTGGAACTTCTCTGCTCAAGTATGCTTGGAGCGAATTTGCCGTAATAAATCTATTTCTTTCCAATGCTTCTGGGGATTCCCCCTTCAAAGCATTAATGATATGGTGGGACCAAATCCCGTGTTTAAGTGCATTACTTGAATATGAATATTGGTCAATCTGGCATGAGGCGAATGCTATATGAAATTCAGAGTCATTGAAAAAATCTAAAAACTCTTCATCGGTCATATCTGATAATATGCCTCGCATTGATTCATCTATTTCAAATCCACTATGACATGAATCAAGAAATATTGTCACCTTTTTACACTCTGATTTTCTAATTTTTGAAAATACCGTTTGTATTGAAATACTAGTTTTTACTAAATCACCTCGAACTGTGTCAGCACAAGTTAAATAGTTCTTATCATTCTCAGCGAAGCCATGGCCAGCATAATATATTATTACCTTATCATCTTTAGTTGCAGAGCCAAGAATAGACCTAAGATTTGATTCAATTCTTGTCTTTGTAGCCTCCTTGCTCAACAATAAAAAGGTATTCTGAATACCCAGATCATGTAAACCGAGTGACGACAATATTTCTTTTGCATCATTCTCAGCGTAAGCAACACTGTTAATCGATGGATCGATATAGTTTTCAATGGCTATTATTAAAGCGTATGTCTCTTTCATTTGCGATCCTATCGAAATTCGCTGCCGAACACTTGAACTCAGCGGCAGCGGTACGCTGTCCGCTGGAGTGATTGGTTATGTAAGTTTATCTATCACACGTTTCCAATTATTTAAGAAATCAGAAAAATTCCTTTTATCATTACCTCTATAATTATCATCAACAATCAAATCTGTTTCCTTTTTCTTTAATCCTCGGGTCTCCCAACATTTTTTGCTTGCAGTAACCCAAAGATAAGTTTGAAGAGATTT
>VMSQ01000240.1 GCA_013792055.1 Desulfobacteraceae bacterium | reverse complement strand
GGAATATCTTACCCTATTTTTCTTTTTCGCAAGCAATAATGCACGAAAACAAATCGGGCTTTTATGCCCGCTACATCAAAGTTCTCCGTCATAAGACTACTGTGGAAAACCAAATATTATTGCCAAATAGTTCCTGATTATTGTATTATTAAAATATGAATGAGACATTCGAGAAAGTTCTGAGACTGATTGAACGTAAGGAAGTTATGATATCCGACCATGGTTATGATGAGCTTGCGGAAGACAACATTTTCGTCAGGGATATCATGGCAGGAGTTTCGGATGCATTAGTTATAGAAGATTATCCTGACTATCCGAAAGGTCCATGTGTATTGGTATTACTGAAAGATCGTTTTGACAATCCGATACACGTGGTTTGGGGAATTCCCAAGGGCGTTTCTTCACCAGCCGTTTTGGTTACTGCTTACAGGCCTGATGCCGATAGGTGGACAGGAGATTTTCTGAGGAGGATATAATGAAAAAAAGACGATGTACAAAGCTCGTGCACGAGGGACAATATGTTGCCGAGGTTGATGTCGAATTGATCGATATGAATAAAGGATGGTCCCCTTATTTATCTCTTGATGATGCATACAAGCTGGATGATATTCGCAATGCGTTGCGGCTGGGTGATGTTAAGAGTGCGGCGCGACTTGCTCGCATTTTTACTCTCACTCCTATCGCAGTATAGTGACTTGCCGGAGAACAAGCGGATCAACTCTGACTGAAAAAGCCAGGCCATTTTTAAATTTCTACTCATTTCATAGTTTATAATTATTTCTTCACTTTTGACCATTTTGTGCTTGCTTTTTCAGCATGTTATCTGCAGCGTTAGCCTATGAACGTCATTTATAAAATTACATACCCGAATGGAAAATCTATAATGAATTCGTTCTTCGTAATGAATGAAACACAGGGAGTAAAAAAATGAGAACAGTTTTAATTTTGGCATCTATACTTGTTGCATTAACAGCATCTTGCAAAATTTGTTATAGTGAAAGTGCCGTAACGGCTCGACAGCTGCAAAAGATGGCAGGAGAAATCAATGCTACACTGCCATTGCAACTTGACAGTGAGATGGTGCTTTATCGAGTGGTTGCGTATGACAACAAGGAACTTGTGTATCAAATACAAACAATATCCGTTAATGCGTCTGATATAGACTTTAATATAGTAAAAAAGCTTATGAGACCAAAGATCAAAAACAGTCTTTGCACCATGCCCGACACTTTGGCCTTTTTGCGAATGGGTATAATTTATACATATTCTTTTCATGATAAAAACAATTATTACATGGGGAAATTTTCTATAACTCCAAAGGATTGTGGGTTTTAGACAAGTAACAATTCAATAACTAATAAATTGAAGAGGGCGCAACCGACATCACAATGCACCTGATCAGCTACAGCCTACGGCTTCCGCTGCCAAGTGATTGTGAGCGTTAGCCATCCAGGAGGTATGCATGAACTATCAGATGGTCCATTTTTCAGAAATTGGATCGCTTCGCGCCTCATTGCAATTTTTCGCTTTTTCTGAGGCTTATTTATATTCTGCCGCGCATCTTTGTTCTGCTTTGGCTGCATCACCCTCAGAATCAACCTATCCACGAGGCGCTGTTGTTTTGTCTCTATCATTTCATGGCATTGAGCTCTTTTTAAAAGCGGCGATACTTGAGAAGGTACCGGACGAGCAATTTGGTGGCAAATCAGGTCACGATTTAGAATTGCTCGGTAAGAGATACGCAAACCTCTACCCGTGCAAAATGTTTACATTTGAAATTCCATTTCGTACTGAAGAAATTGACCTTGTTGAACCAGATCCGCGTGTTGTCGAAGAATTAAAAACTTTTATTTCCGAGCACAAACGGGCTACTCCCACCGATCAACTTAATCGCTATCCTATAGATACTGAAGGGAAGCCGTGGAATGGCATTTATTCGTTTGAGGCTAATTCGTTTTTGTCTGTAATAGTTAAAGCACAACAAGATGTAGCACGATTAAAGGAGTTAATCTTCAAAGGCTAACAAGGCTAATCAGCCGACGCAAAAAACCGCGCGGCTGATTAGCAACGTTGGGCATAAGGAGAACGATGAAATTACATGCCATTTCAGTTTCGCAATATAGAAGTATATCTTCTGCTAAACGAATTCGCTTGGGACGCTCAACAGTATTAATTGGCCCGAATAACGAAGGGAAATCAAACATTCTTCGTGGTTTGGTCCTAGCCATGACAGTTTTGACAAGAGGTCTCCAACGATTATCATTAGCGGGCCAGCGAATTAGGACAACCTACTCTGTCCGTGGGTACAATTGGGAGAAGGATTATCCTATTAATCTTCAAAAAAAGAACCCAAATGGTGAGACAGAAATAATCCTTGAATTTGCGCTGGAAAATAAAGAATATGAAGAGTTTGCTCAAGAAGTTAACAGTAAAATCACTGGGAATTTGCCTCTTAGAATTGGAATTGGGAAGAATGGTGTATCAGTCAAATACCATAAGAAGGGCAAAGGATCTGCAACACTATCTAAGAAATCGTTAAAAATAGCTAATTTCGTTTCCAGTCGCATGGAGTTTGAGCATATTCCAGCTGTAAGAACCGCCCAATCTGCGCAAAATATTGTGTCAGATCTTGTCAGTCGTGAATTAATTGGATTAGAAGAGAATCCTGATTATAAGTTAGCGCTGCAAAAAATTGAAGAACTGCAAAAACCAATTCTAGAAACTCTTTCAGATAGTATATATCAAACTTTGAAAAAATTTTTACCTCAAGTTAAAAAGGTAAAAATCGAATTACCACAAGCCCAAAGGATACAGGCATTTCGAAGAGGCACAGAAATATCGGTGGATGATGGTACTATGACACCTTTGCAGTATAAAGGTGATGGAGTACAGAGTTTAGCAGCTTTAGGAATAATCCGTCATGCATCCGATAGATCCGGAGAAGGAAAGAAGTTCATTATTGCTATAGAGGAGCCAGAATCTCATCTTCATCCAACTGCAATCCATGAGCTGAAGGAAGTTATCGATAAGCTAAGTGAGAAACATCAAATCATTATCACGTCACACAACCCACTATTTGTGGATAGGCGGGCTATATCCAATAACGTAATTGTTAATGATCGCAAAGCAAAGCCAGCCAAAAATGTTGAAGAAATACGAAAGATACTAGGTGTTCGTGCATCTGATAATCTAAGAAATGCAGAGATGGTTTTGGTAGTTGAGGGTGAAGATGATATTATTAGCTTGAAATCTATTATCCAGGAACATTCTGAATATTTGAAGGAAGCCATTAAAAATGGGTCACTTGCTTTTGATTCATTAATTGGGGGCACTAACCTGTCTTATAAAATATGCCTTCTTCGCGATGCGATATGCTTGTATCATGTATTTATAGATGATGATCACTGCGGAAGGGAATCCTATAAAAAAGCTAAAGACGGTGGCTTGCTTGAAGACGGCCAGATTAACTTTGCAAAAGCTTGTGGTAGGAATGAAAGTGAAATTGAAGATTTATTCAATACGGATGTATATAAAACTCCGATTGAAAATAAATACCATATTAGCTTTACAATTTCAAAGTTTCGGGGAAAAAAGAAGTGGTCAGAAAGAGTCAAGGATGTGTTCTACGCACATGGTAAACCCTGGGATGATTCTATTGAGAAAGATATAAAATATATAGTTGCCAATCAAGTTTCATTAAATCCACGGGATGCGATAAATGGGCAAGACAAAATGATAATTGATTCACTTATTGGGGCATTGGAAAGCAGGTTAAAGGAAAAGGAAAAGGCCCAACG
Source organism: Desulfobacteraceae bacterium (assembly GCA_013792055.1). Taxonomy (GTDB): domain Bacteria; phylum Desulfobacterota; class Desulfobacteria; order Desulfobacterales; family ETH-SRB1; genus B13-G4. Next base: position 129 of record VMSQ01000240.1, on the reverse strand, counting down.
AATAAGGATAGATTGTGTGAGCGCAGCGAACCACAATCTTATCCGGTTGTTGGACAAGCTCGGTGTATCTGCATATTCTGTATATAAGGAAATATCTTTTTTTGAACAAGGGGTAGGAAGTGCGGTTTT
>VMSQ01000016.1 GCA_013792055.1 Desulfobacteraceae bacterium | reverse complement strand
GGATTTGACCAGGACAGGCACATAGAAGGTTTTTCACCAGGGATAAAATGCCGTGCATGTCTCGCTCCTTACAAACTGACCTGCCCGCAATGCTTCGCAACGCGAGGCGGGCGGGGTGGGTATGGTGCCGTTGCCAAAGCCGGAGTGAACATATTTTGCTTTTTAAAAAAACTATCTAATACCTGCCCTTTAAAGCTTTTGTTGCATAGAGGGGTGCGAAACTTGAGTTAGGTAATTATGAATAATAGATATTTTGATTTAAACACATATTACAGGAATATATTCGGATGCAGAGTCCAGAAAATTACCATTGACGCAGGGCTTTCATGCCCCAACAGGGATGGAACAATTTCAACAGACGGATGCATATACTGTAATTCAAAGGGATCTGGAACGGGTGCTTATGCAGAAGGGCTTTCAATAAAAGATCAGTTAATTAAAGGTAAAAAAGTGCTTTTTAAACGGTATAAGGCAAAAAAGTTCATTGCTTATTTCCAGTCTTTTTCTAACACATATGCACCATTCGGCAAGTTAAAAAATCTCTACGAAGAAGCTCTTGCCGTAGATGATATTGTTGGGCTGTCAATCGGCACAAGACCCGATTGTGTGGACAAGCCTGTTCTGGAACTTTTGCAGAGTTATGGAAAAAATTATCTAATCTGGATAGAATACGGTATCCAGTCCGTTCATGATAAAACACTTGCCTTTATAAACAGGGGCCATGATTTTAAATGTTTTAAAGATATTGTCGATATTACCAGGAATACAGGCATAAAAATTTGTGCGCACGTTATACTGGGACTTCCAAATGAAAATAAAAATCAAATGCTTGAAACGGCAAGAACTATAGCGGATCTGGGAATAGATGGCATCAAACTGCATCTTCTCTATGTTGTTAAAGGAACTAAGCTTGAAAAACTTTATAATGCCGGCGATTACAGATGCCTTGAACAGCAGGAATATGTAAATCTTGTATGTGATTTTTTAGAACTGCTGCCTAAGAATATGGTAATCCAGCGTCTTACCGGGGACCCGCATTATGAAGAACTGGTGGCGCCTGCATGGGCACTTAATAAAATGGAAACAATTACCAATATAAAAGATACTCTGGAGAAAAGAGATTCGTGGCAGGGGAAGTTTGTGAGGTGTTCATATGGCTCTTTCTGTATCTGAAAAGTTGCGCCGCTTTTATGGTCTGTTTTCAAGCGATGATCGTATTCTTATCGTTATTAACGCTGATCCTGATGCTATTGCAAGCGCAATGGCCGTTAAAAGATTGTTATGGCGCAGGGTTGCAAATATAACTATATCAAACATCAATATAATCAAACGTCCTGATAATCTGGCAATGATCAGGCTTTTGGGCGTCAGCCCGATTCATGTTGATGAAATAGATAAGGAAAGTTTTAATCGTTTTATAATGGTCGATTCACAACCGGATCATAATGAAGTATTTGCCAGGTTTAACTTTGATGTCATTATAGATCATCATCCTGAGACAGATGTTAAAGGGTCTTTTATTGATATCCGGCCTAAATATGGAGCTACAGCTACCATCATGACCGAATATTTGAGGGCGGCCAAAATTAAACCAACCGCTAAACTGGCAACAGGTCTATTTTATGCAATTAAGACAGATACAAGCAATTTTGAAAGGCAGACTTTAATCGAAGATATCCGGGCATTTCAATTTCTTTTCCGCCATATCAATATTTACCTGTCCCGGAGGATTGAGCAGGCAGATCTTAAGCTCGAATTTTTGAAATATTTCGGAAGCGCTATTCAGAACATGCGCAGGCGGAAAAACAAAATATATGCTCATCTCGGTTCTGTGGTAAATCCCGATATATGTGTACTTATAGCTGATTTTTTCATGAGGATAGATTCTATAAACTGGAGCATTGTCTCAGGTATTTATGCAAAGAAGCTGATTATTATTTTTAGAAACGACGGTCTTCGCAGGAATGCCGGTAATATTGCAAAGCTGAGTTTTGGTCGTATTGGGTCTGCAGGAGGTCATAAGATTATAGCTCGTTCTGAAATTTCAGTCGTTGATATAAAGGAGCTGGTTGATTATAAGGATGATGATAAACTTTTAACCTGGATCATAGACCAGATAAACAAGAGGTCTGGTGAAAGATAATGGCTGCCAAAAATCCTGAACTCTCTGTAACCATACTCGGCTCAGGCACATGTGTGCCGTCGCTCAGAAGGAGTTCGTGTTCTGCATTAATCGAAACAGGCGGGAAAAAGCTTGTTTTTGATTTAGGCCCCGGCACAATGAGGAGGCTTCTCGAAGTTGATACTAAAATTTTTGATATTTCATTTATTTTTTTCAGCCATTTTCACCCAGATCATACTGGAGAATTAGTCACATTTTTATTCGCCACCAAATATCCCGATAAAGAACAAAGACAGGAACCTATCACACTTGTAGCCGGCAAGGGTTTTTCAGAGCTTTATAACAAGCTGAAAATGGTATATGGCAACTGGGTTGAACTTGAGCCGGGTTTGATGAATATTATTGAACTTGATAATAAAAATTATGATATTATAAAATTTGATGATTTTACTATTGAATCAATTCCTGTTGAACATAGCGATGAGAGTCTGGCATACAGGGTTACGAGCCGAAACGGAATATCGGTTGTATATTCAGGTGATACGGATTTCAGTAATAACCTTGTTACTTTGGCAAAAGAAGCTGATTTGTTGATCTGTGAATCAGCTCTCCCAGATGAATTAAAGGTGAAAGGCCATTTAACACCGTCTCTTGCAGGTAAAATAGCAACAATGGCAAATGTCCGAAAATTAATGCTAACGCATTTTTATCCTGAATGCGATGAAGTGGATATTGAAAAAGAATGTCGTAAGACTTATAGTAAAAAACTTATACTTGCTGAAGATCTTATGACAGTTAAGTTTGATTAGTGGTCAGTGGTTAACTGAAAAAAATGAACATCGAACATCGAACGCCCAACATCGAATTTTGAATAAGGTATTTTGCTAATTTATAAACTGGCGGAGCGGAGCGACATCATTATTCGACGTTCGACGTTCAATGTTCGATGTTGGACGTTCATCTTTCAAATGAACCGTGAACGGTTAAGATATGAGATATTATCCGGTTAGCCTTGACATACAGAATCGTAAATGTTTAGTGGTTGGTGGCGGCTCAGTGGGCGCAAGGAAGGTTATGACACTTCTGGAATGCGGCGCAATTGTTACAGTTGTAAGTCCTGATGTTGCTGAAGAGCTGCTTGAGCTGGCAGAAAAAAAGATGATAGAGTTGAAGAAAAGGCCTTATAAGCCTTCCGATATTGATGGTATATTTCTTGTCATAGGAGCGACCGACAACGAGAAATTGAACTGGCAGATAAATAAGGATGCAGAACGCCAAAATAAATTGTGCAACATAGCTGACCGACCTGAGGCCTGCAATTTTATTCTTCCTTCTATTGTAAACAGAGGTAATCTGGTAATTGCGATTTCCACTTCTGGTAAAAGCCCTGCTTTTGCAAAAAAAATGCGTCAAGACCTTGAAAAAGAATTTGGAGAGGAATATGACGAATTTTTACAATTAATGGGGGCTATACGCAAAAAGGCGTTAAGCGAAAAACACGAACCAGAGGCGCACAAGCAGCTTTTTGAACAGCTTATAAATAGAGGGCTTATTGATATGATCAGGGACCATGATGAGGAAAGAATAAATTCCCTCCTTCTTGAAATTTTTGGCGAAGGATACAGGTTTGAAGAATTAATGAAGGCAGACAGTTAATATTAAAGAGGCTTAAGGTGTAATCAATGGAGATTGTGATTATATTTACCATTTTCTTCTACTTGATGAGTACGGCTGGATACTTTGCTTATCTTTTCTTGCAGAAAAATTACTTAAATAGAGCTGGATACTTCTTGCTGATAGCTGGTTTTTTGTGTAATTCAGCGGCTATTTTTTATAGTTTTTTAAAATCCGGGCAAATTCCGGTTCATAATCTCCATGAAACCCTTGTTATTGTCGGATGGTCGATAGCCGGTGTTTTTATAATATTTCAATATAAGTTTAACCTTAGAATTTTTGGCATATATGCTGCACCTCTTGCGGCCATTGTTATGGTATTTGCTTCTCAGGTGTCCTCTGAACCTGTTCAGATTAAAAATATTGTTAATAATTTCTGGCTTATTTTTCATATAATTTCAATATTTATCGGTGAAGCGTCCTTTGTCCTGGCGGGAGGGTTGGGTTTTATGTATCTCGCCCAGGAGCACGCTATTAAGACCAAGAAGCATGGTTTTTTTTTCAGACGCCTGCCTTCGCTGGAGCTGCTTGATACTGCAGGATATACCTGCATAGTTGTGGGTTTTACCATGTTGACTATAGGCCTCGCAACAGGTCTGGTTTATGCTAAAATGGTTTGGGGGAAATTCTGGAGCTGGGATCCAAAAGAGGTCTGGTCAGGCATAACATGGCTTTTGTATGCTGCTTTACTTCATGAGCGCCTTACTGTAGGCTGGCGCGGAAGGAAAGCAGCGATTATGGCTATTGTCGGGTTGGCTGTGCTCCTGTTTACTTTTTTTGGGGTTAATTTTCTTTTAAAGGGACATCATGGAGAATTTACCAGATTATAGATTTTCAGCTTAACCCGAATATTAGAAATGCGAACAAAACTTAAGGGCTTCACCCCAATTGGAATACTGGATGAATGGAACAGTGGAATGATGGGTTTAGAGGAATAAGAAATTGATTTTTCATTCTACCCACTATTCCATTATTCCAACATTCCATATGTGGCACGCACGAGATGTTACTAAAAGTATTATAATATCAACAGGTTGTAGAAATTCCGAGATATTTAATTAAAAAATGCTTGATATAGTTTTATTGGGATTAAATCATAAAACAGCGCCGGTAGAATTGAGAGAGCTTCTCGCTTTTTCAAAAGAGGAAGCAGTCGCTGTTCTGGAGGGTTTGCAAAAGTGCCCGGATATTAATGAAGTAATGCTCATTTCAACCTGTAATCGTGTTGAGGTGCTGCTGACCACCTCAAATATTACTAATGCCGTTAATTCCGTAAAAACTTATACTTCCGAATTCAAAAAAATACCGATATCTAAATTTGAACAAGCTCTTTATATGCATGATGGTGAAGAGGCTGTTCGTCATGTTTTCAGAGTGGCATCAAGCCTCGATTCAATGATGGTTGGAGAGCCGCAGATTCTTGGACAGATTAAAGATGCATATCTGACAGCCATACTAAAAAAGACATCCGGTGTTATTTTGAACAGGTTATTGCATAAAACTTTTTTTGTTGCAAAACGTGTTAGAAGTGAGACGGGTATTGGAGATCATGCTGTATCAATAAGTTATGCTGCAATTGAGCTTGCGAAGAAGATATTCGGTAATCTTGAAGGAAAAAAGGTGCTCCTGATTGGTGCCGGCGAAATGGCCGAACTTGCGGTGGAACATCTTGTCAGGAACAGGGCAGGAGAAATTTTTGTTGCAAATAGAACATTCGAAAGGGGCGTTGAGCTATCCAATAGATTCAAAGGCAAAGCTATACGTATTGAAGAAATTCCGGATTGTTTAAAGCTTGTGGATATAATAATCAGCTCGACTGGTTCACCTAATTTTGTTATTGTGCGCGATCAGGTTAAGGGAGTTATGCGCAGCAGGCGCAACAGACCTATTTTCTTTATAGACATCGCGGTTCCCCGTGATATTGATCCTGATATAAACCGGCTTAATAATTCATATGTTTATGACATAGATGATTTAAAAGGAGTTATTGAGGAAAACATAAAGGACAGAAATAGAGAATCCATAAAGGGAGAACGGATTGTTGATGAGGCTGTAATTAGCTTCCAGCATTGGTTTGAGAGCCTTGACGTGGTGCCTACAATAGTTGCCTTGAGAAACAAAATAGATTCCATTGCGAAGTCTGAAGTCAGCAGAACTCTTCACTCTCTGGAGCATCTTTCAGATAATGATTGCCAGGCAATTTACAGGATGACAGATTCACTTATAAATAAAATCCTGCACGATCCGACTCTTTTTTTAAAAAAAAATGGATGCCATGGAGGCAGGTCTGCTTATATTGATCTAACCCGGAAACTTTTTAAACTCGATGACTGACAATACATTTCGGAATGCGGAATGATTCGATTTCGGAATGCGGAATACGGAAAGCGGATTTTTTGTATCGCTTCGCTCTATCATTTTTTATAAAATTGATAGGATTCCTTCATTCCGCATTTCGAAATCCGCATTCCGAAATCAGATATGGGGGATTAATTTGAAGAAAACAGCATTTCTTTTTCCCGGGCAGGGTTCACAGTCGGTTGGTATGGGCCTTGATTTTTATCAGGAATTTGACTTTGCAAGAGAACTATTTGATATGGCAGAGGAAATTACCAGAATAAACATCTCGAGGCTTTGCTTCAAAGGTCCCATGGAAGATCTTACTAAGACCGTTAATCTGCAGCCCGCAGTAACTGCTGTAAATCTTGTATGTCTTGCATCTATAGAAAAAGAGAGCAGGGGGGCGGATATTTCAGCAGGACACAGCCTTGGCGAATACAGCGCATTAAGCGCATCAGGAGTTATTTCAAAAGAGGATACATTAAGGCTTGTATTTAAAAGAGGCGAGCTGATGCACAGGGAATCGACAAAGCATGAAGGTTCTATGCATGCAATTATTGGACTTGCTATTGATGAAGTTCAGGGGCTTGTTGATGAAGTTCAAGGTGACGGAGTTGTATCAGTTGCAAATCACAACACCGAACATCAGATAGTTATAACCGGCGCTCCAGAGCAGGTTGAAAAAGTTTCGTCACTTGCGGCTTTGCAGGAGGGGGCAAGGGCAGTGCCTTTAAAGGTCAGCGGAGCATGGCATAGTGAACTTATAAAAGGAGCAGTGGATGAGTTCAGGGATTTTCTTGATACTGTTTCTTTTAACACGCCGGAAAGAGCAATTATCCATAATGTTACTGCCGATTTTGGAAAAGATCCTGATGAAATTAAGACTATTATGGCAAAGCAGTTATGCAGCCCTGTCAGATGGTTTGACTCGATGCAAAGACTGATCGATGAAAAAGTGGAAATATTTGTCGAGGTCGGTCCGGGAAGGGTGCTTACAGGTTTATTAAAAAAGATTCTTCCTGAAGATTATCCCTGCCGTATTTATAATATCAACAGTTTAAATAATATGGAGAAGTTTCTTAAAGAAGCTTGACGGCCTCGTAAAACTTTAATCTTTACTTTAAAATTTGATTATGATATTTATAACTTTTTTTAAATTTTTTATTATCAAAGGTTTATCATGAAAAAGAAAGATATCGAATATTTTAGAGAGTTGTTGACCAATAGTTTGGAAGAGCTTTTGAGTAAGGCGGACGATACAGTTTCTGGAATGACTGATCCGAAGGAAAATTTTCCTGATCCAACAGATCGCGCTTCACTTGAATCGGACCGAAATTTTATGCTTAGAATCAGGGATAGAGAAAGCAAGCTTATAAAGAAGATTAAAAAAGCCATTGAACGCATTGAAAACAATACGTTTGGTGTTTGCGAGAAATGCGGCGAAGATATTTCTATTCAGAGGCTTAAAGCAAGGCCTGTTACCACTCAATGCATAGAATGTAAAACAAAAGAGGAGGCTTTGGAAAAAGCCCTTGGAATATAGGAATAATGCAGGGATTGACCTTCATATTCATTCGAACGCATCTGACGGAACTCTTTCTCCATCCGAAATTCTTGCCTTAGCCCAGAATCTTAATTTAGCTGCAATAGCTATTACAGATCATGATACCGTAAATGGTTCTAAGGAAGCCCTTAGTATCGGCATCCCTACTTCATTAAAATTTTTAACCGGTGTCGAAATAAGTGCATCTCCGCCCCCATCTTTTCCATATTCAGGAAGTTTCCACATACTGGGATATTCCATCAATATTGATGATCCTCTTTTGAATAAGACTCTTGCCGTACTTCAAGAAGCCCGAAAGAACCGGAATCCTGGAATCATTGATCGTCTTAACAGCCTTGGGATTGATCTTTCAATGAGTGAATTGTTGAGCGAGGTCGGCGACGCTCAATTAGGGAGGCCGCATATTGCGAGGCTTATGGTAAAAAAGGGTTATGTTGAATCAATTAGCGAGGCCTTCGATAAATACCTTGGGAAAGGCAGACCGGCATATTTAGATAAATATCGTATTGACTGCTCCAGAGCAATTGAAGTTATACTCGGCGCGGGAGGCATCCCTGTTATAGCGCATCCTTTTCTTCTTAATCCCAGGGATGTTGCTGATATAGAGGATCTTATCATTGTTTTAAAAAAAATGGGTCTAAAGGGAATTGAAGTTTATTATCCGGAACACTCGCCGCATGTTATTTCCCAGTTGGCAGATATCGCAAATAGACATGAATTGTTGATGACGGGCGGTACTGACTTCCACGGCTCTTTGAAGCCGGAAATCAAAATGGGATCAGGAAGAGGAGATTTTTTCGTACCTTATATTTTATATGAAAAGTTGGCATCTTTCAAAACAAGTGCCTAAAGTGAGCTAAAGTGCCTAAAATGCCTAAAGTTGTGGTATTCTGCTTATTTTAAAGTAACAAATGACAAATGAGCTAAAGTGCCTAAAGTTGTGGTATTCTGTTAATTTTATATGAATTAATGGAGAGAAGCGACACCTTAACTTTAGGCACTTTAATATACTTTAGGCATTTTAGGCACTTATGACTAACTAATTCCTTAAACGGTAAAACCTTTTTATGGCATTACTACCTGAGGTAGCGGTTTAAGCCGATTAATCAAATATGGAACAAATGAATCTTTCTGAATTGGAACAAAAAATTTTCTATAAATTTAATGAGATAACTATTCTTGAAGAGGCTCTCAGCCACAGTTCCTTTGTTAATGAGCAAGATAATGCAAACATAAAGGATAATGAGCGCTTTGAGTTTCTTGGAGATGCGGTATTAAACCTTATTGTGGGGCATATTCTTATACAGCGTTATCCCGACTTAAATGAGGGTGATCTTTCAAGAATGCGCGCAGGCCTTGTTAATGAGTCTCAACTCGCGAATATAGCCCGTGCAATTGACCTGGGTTCTTTTTTAAGGCTCGGCAAGGGGGAAATCCAAACAAACGGCTGCGAAAAAAATTCCATATTGGCTGATACTTTTGAGGCGGTAATAGCCGCTGTATATATTGATGGCGGCTTTGATGAAGCATTTAAGATGGTTGAAAACCATTTTTCCGATTTGCTGAATAATTCTATTGCTGCCTCGATGGATAATTACGATTATAAGAGCCGCATTCAGGAGCTTGTTCAGGAAAGTCATAAGATAATACCTCAATACAGAGTGCTTCAGGAGAGCGGCCCGGATCACGACAAGACCTTCAATGTCGAGCTGGATTTGTGCGAAGTAAGAACAGAAGGAATTGGCAAGAGCAAAAAGATGGCGGAACAGGATGCCGCCAGAAAGGCTATTGAAGTTCTGAAAGATAAGTAATAGTTCAGCCACAAAGACACTAAGGCACCAAGCTTATAATATAATTCACTGGTTACTGGTTAGTGGGAACAAAATTGAATATTGTCAATTGAATATTGAATATTTGAGGAATCGCTTCGCTCTGTTTTTTATAAATTAACAGAATTCCTTCAATATTCAATATTCAATATTCAATTGCTTTGGTCTTCAATGTTCAATTCTCTCCTTTGTGGCTGAGCTTTTACAAAAATAAAAACTTATGAGAAGATCTGAGAAGCCTTTTATTGTCCCGGTTTTTTTGCCTAATATGGGGTGCCCACATAAATGTGTTTTTTGTAATCAATCAGCCATAACAGGAGTAAAACAAAAGATTCCATCTACTGAAGAGGTTGGTTTACATATAAATCAATTTTTAAATTACAAAAGGAGTAATAGAGGTTCGGTTCAAATTTCATTTTTTGGCGGTAATTTTCTTGGACTCAAAATTGATTTAATAAAGTCTTTACTTCGTGAGGCAACAAAATTTGTAATTGAAGGAAGAGTTGACAGCATTAGATTCTCCACGCGTCCTGACACCATAGATTCCGAAAGGCTGGATATTTTAAATGAATTTCCTGTTGCCACGGTTGAAATCGGCGCTCAGTCAATGGATGATAAAGTGCTTTTTTTAGCTGGACGGGGGCATACATCTTCGGACACAGAAAAAGCAGTCAGTACCCTAAAGGAAAGAAATTATGAGGTCGGTATTCAGATGATGATTGGGCTGCCCGGCGATGACGGGTCAATGTCCTTATATTCAGCAAAAAAAATTGCTGCACTTTCTCCTGATTTCGTAAGAATATATCCTACCCTGGTCCTTAAAAACAGTATTTTGTCAAGATACTATGAAGAAGGAAAATATATTCCCCTGTCCCTTGAAAAAAGCGTTACACTTGCGAAAGATATCTACCTGATATTCAGACAAAAAAAAATACAGGTAATTCGTATGGGTATTCAGGCATCTGAGCATTTTGAAAGAGAAACAGCAATTTTAGCTGGTCCTTATCACCCGGCTTTCGGACATCTTGTTCATTCGGAGATATTTTTTGAGATGGCTTCTTCTATCATTGAGTCTGAGGGGATTGACAGTTGTGATTCAGTCGAAATAAAAGTTCATCCCAGGAGTATCTCAAAGATGAGGGGAATAAAAAATTTTAATGTAAAAACACTTAAAAAAAGGTTCAACATTAAATCACTTGAGATTATACCTGATAGCTCCCTTGCGGAAGATGATGTAACGGTTCACGGTTCACAGTTAACGGTTCCCTTACATGTCTGATTTAAAAAAGTTTTCCGGTTCATTAATTGAATCCGGCTTTTTGGTATATTCCGTCGGTACAGTTCCTTCCTTGAAGCATTCAAATATTGTTTTCTTAGATTCAGGAATAGGCAAAAGTCCTGTTTCAGCATCAATTTTAGAAAAAACCACTCCTTCCGGTATATGGAAGACCTTTACAGGTTTATCGGCAAGCACATGTTTCATGAAACCAAGCCATATTGGGCTTGCGGCCCTGGAACCCGTTTCACCTTTACCAAGGGAGCTTTCATCATCAAAGCCTACCCATGTCCCGGTAATATAACGAGGAGTGTATCCCACAAACCAGGCATCATGTAAATTATTTGTTGTGCCGGTTTTGCCGGCAACCGGTCTGTTCAATTCCCGTACCCTCCGGCCTGTTCCATATTTGACCACTCCTTCAAGCAGACTGGTAATTATATAGGCTGTACTCTGATCTATCACCTTTTTTCTTTTGATACTAACCTCCTCAAGCACATCGCCGTTCCGGTCAATTATTTTGGTTATGAAAACAGGTTCGATGAAGTAGCCGAGATTGGCGAAAACAGAGTAAGCTCTTACAATCTCCAGCAGAGACATGCCTGAAGACCCCAGAGCTATTGAAAGATCCCTGTTCAGGTTTGAAGTTATGCCAAGTTTTTTTGCGTAATCTATTGCGTAATCAATACCGATATCTTTTAAAATTTTGATGGTTACCACATTACGAGACTTTGCAAGGGCATCGCGCAGAAGGGTAGGGCCGTGGAATTTTTCTTCATAATTCTTGGGTTTCCATACAAAGTTGTTTTCTGTATCCTCAAATACTATCGAAGAATCTATTATAACGCTGGCCGGAGTATATCCTTTGTCAATTGCGGCAGCATAGATTATAGGCTTAAAAGCTGACCCGGGCTGACGTTTCGATTGGATGGCTCTGTTGAACTGGCTTGCCCTGAAGTCTCTTCCTCCAACCATTACTTTTACATGAGCCGTTTCAGCCTCAATAGAAAGCAGCGCTGCCTGTGTATTTGGTTCCTGTTCCAGTTCAAGTTCCCACAGATCGGAATCAGTTATTTTATTATTAATTTTTACTAATATAACATCGCCAAAGTTTAGGACTTCTCCAGGATGCTCAACTCTGGTTTCATAATAGGAGACTTCGGTATCCGGCTTTCTTGCCCAGCGCATGCTATTAATATTAATTATTCCCTGAGCATTTCCAATACGAACAGTCGCTGTATCGTTAGTGTCATTAACTTCAATTACTACTCCCCTAACTATCTTTCCTTCTTCAATAGGATTTTTTTCAAATTCTTCCTGGAGTTCTTTTGAAAAAGTTTCGATTTCTTCTTCTGCGAGATGTTTAAGAGAGCCGCGATAACCCTGGCGTTTGTCAAGAGCCTTTAAACCTTTTTCTATCTCTTTTATTGCGGCCTTCTGCATCTCAATATTGACGGCGGTATAAATCTTGAGGCCATCATTATATAAAGCATCAGGCCCGTATTTTTTTTCAATATAACGCCTTATATGCTCTGTATAAAAAGGAACCTTTTCAATATACCAGTTGCGCCGCGGTTTTATATCCAGTTTAGTATTTATAGCTTCAGTTGCTTGAATATTTGTAATATAGCCTTCGGCAACCATACGGTTTAGAACGTATATCTGACGTTGCTTTGCTTTTTCAGGATTTATGAAAGGTGAATATTTGCTGGGAGCCTGGGGCAGCCCTGCTAAAATAGCGCATTCAGCAAGGTTCATGTCTTTAGCGGATTTGCCGAAATAATTTTCTGCAGCAGCTTCCACTCCATACGCGGCATGTCCGAGATATATTTGATTCAAATATAGAAAGAGAATTTCTTCTTTGGTAAATTTTTTGTCTATGCGATATGCAAGAATGGCTTCTTTTCCTTTGCGGGTATAATTTTTTTCAGGTGTCAGCAGGAAAGACTTAGTAACCTGCTGAGTAATAGTGCTTCCACCCTGAACTATTGTACCAGCCTCGATATTTTTAAGATAAGCTCTGATAATACTTAAAAAATCTATTCCCTTATGCTTAAAAAATCTTGCATCCTCTGCTGCGACAAAAGCGTCTATGAGCATTGCAGGCATTTCAGACAGGGGGATAACGATTCTGCGTTCATTATAGAATTCGGCAATTTTTCTGTTGTCATCCGAATAAACACTTGTAATAATTGGAGGATGATAATCAGTTAGAGAAGAAATTTTAGGAAGATCTCCGCTTAGGTAAAAATAGATCCCGCCTATGGCAAAGGCACTTGATAATATTATTAATACGATAAGCCTGGTAAACCATAAGAAAATGTTTGTAATAAATCTTCCTTTTTCTCGCTTGGCGCGCTTTTCCAATATGTCAGATTTGCTTTTTTGTTTAGTCATGTTATACAGATACCTTCAATACAGAGCACAGAGTAAAATCAATATAATTACAATAAGTTAGCTTTATGTAAAGTGAGACCTTTGCAAAACGCCCCCTTTTGCCCAATTTCGGCGTCAGACTCAAATTTTAAGCCTCGAAATACTCAATGTATTCCTGCATTTAAAATTTTCGCCTTCCTTGAACTTGAACAAAATTGAACATTTTTCAAAGGTCT
>VMSQ01000128.1 GCA_013792055.1 Desulfobacteraceae bacterium | reverse complement strand
ATTTTATCCCTGGTGAAAAACCTTCTATGTGCCTGTCCTGGTCAAATCCCAAGGTATAGTGGTTTAGAATATCAATCATATTATTTTGCTCTTTTAAAAAAACTATCTAATACCTGCCCTGCCAGAGAATGCCCATAGGAATTAGTGGGTGCGAAATTTGAGTTAATGTTATTTGGAGGGTATCCTTCATGAAACGAATTGTTTTATTTATTCCTGTTTTAATGCTTTTGAGCATTGTTCTCGCGGGTTGCGGGTACAATACGATTCAACAAAATGACGAGGCAGTGATTGCCGCCTGGGGTAACATTGAAGCCGCCTATCAGCGCCGAGCTGACTTGATTCCCAATCTGGTGGAGGTAGTGAAAGGCTATGCTTCCCACGAAAAGGAGACGCTCATGGCAGTTACTGAAGCCAGAGCAAAGGTGGGAAAACTGCAGATCGGCAGCGATGTTGTCAATAACCCTGAGGCTTTATCCAAGTTCCAGGCAGCCCAGGGAGGTTTAAGCTCAGCTCTTTCTCGCCTGATGGTGGTCGTGGAACGTTATCCCGATCTTAAAGCTAACCAGAACTTCCTGGATCTTCAGCATCAGCTTGAAGGGACGGAAAACAGAATTAATGTCGCCCGTGTCCGTTATAACGATGCAGTACGTGTATTCAATACCTCTATTCGTACCTTTCCAGGCAACCTGACGAACAAGCTTCTCCTGCAACTGCCGCGGCGCGAACCATTTAAAGCCGAAGCAGGAAGCGAGGTAGCGCCTAAAGTAAAATTTTAGGGATTTCTTATTCTATAAACTGGTTTTTTATTGGGAAAAATGCATTTGACATCTTTCACTAAATACAATCATGGATGGAGAGTTGTTGCCGGCCTGTTGGTGTCTATTGCCTTTACCTTTGCTATAAACATATCCATTACTCTTGCTCTGGAGGTTCCTCACTATAAAGGTTATGTTAATGACTATGCTGATATAATCTCGCCTCAAATGGAAGCAAGACTTGAGCGAGCTCTTCAATCGTTTGACCTCACAGATTCCACGCAGGTAGCAGTCCTTACTATTAACTCGCTGGAGGGAGACTCTATTGAAGAATTCAGTATAAGAACTGTTGATAAATGGAAGGTCGGCCAGAAGGGTAAAGATAATGGCGTACTTCTCCTGGTGGCCCAAAAGGATCGGAAGATCAGGATTGAAGTTGGCAGGGGGCTGGAACCTGTTCTAACTGATCTTTTGAGCGGACGCATTATTGATACTGTTCTTACTCCTTATTTCAAAGCAGGCAAATTTAACGAAGGGCTTGAAGCAGGCATAACGGCTATTATTCAGGCTACCCGAGGGGAATTCAAGGCAACCGGCGGATCCCGAAGAGGGCAACGACACGATGAAGCATCACCTCTTTTAAAGTTTTTCTTTTTCGGCATTGTCCTTGTCGCCTTTCTGGGTAGTAATTCGAAGACTTTAGGCATAGTTGCGGGAGGCTTACTTTTCCCGCTCGCGTTCCTTTTTGGACTTTTGCCTTCTTTCGGCTTTCTCATCCTGTTGCTCCTTATTCCTGTCGGAGCGTTGGGAGGATGGCTCCTGCCACTTTTTATTGCCGGCTTTTTGATGAGAGGCGGTACTGGTTATTATGGCAGGGGTATGGGTGGCGGTTTCGGCGGCAGTAGCGGCGGTTTCGGCGGCTTTGGTGGTGGAGGATTCGGAGGCGGAGGCGCTTCAGGGGGATGGTAGGCATGAAAGCTGAGACATTTTTTACACAGGCAGAGAATGAAAGCATCTCCAGCGCTATTCGCGAAGTGGAGACTAAAACCGATGGCGAAGTTGCGGTGATGGTTGTTGATCAAAGCGACGCCTATCCAGAGGGGCAAATCCTGGCCGGAGGTGTTATCGGCGTCCTTTTGGCCCTCATCGTTACGGAATTAATCTGGGGCGACTCTTTATGGGCATTTGCCCTGACCGCCCTTGTTCTTTCGGCTTTTTGCGGGTGGGTTGTTAATTATATGCCGGCTGTAAAAAGATTTTTTACGCCAAATGCGCGTCTGGAAATACAGGTGCAGGACAGAGCGCTTACCTCGTTTTATGAAAAAGGGTTGTATAAAACCCGTAATGAGACCGGAGTACTTTTCTTCATTTCCCTTTTTGAGCACAAGGTATGGATTTTGGCTGACAAGGGTCTTTATAAAAAAATTCAACAGGAAACACTACAGGAATATGCCGGCGATATAGCTCTGGGGATTAAAACCGGCAAAGCAGCCGAGATCTTATGTCGTGAGATCCAAAACATTGGTGAAATTCTGGCAAAACATTTTCCTGTAAAGCCTGATGACATCAACGAACTTTCCGACAAAGTCATCATCGGGTAAAGGAAATAATTGATGAGCGGACTTAAACGAACTATTTTCTACGACAGACATGTCGCTCTTGGTGCAAAGATAGTAGAATTCGGTGGCTGGGAAATGCCGATTTTTTACCCTGCCGGAATTCTGGAAGAACATCTGGCTACCCGCAAGAAAGCAGGGCTTTTTGACGTATCCCATATGGGACGATTTATCGTCAAAGGAACAGGAGCGCTTAAATTTCTTCAACACGTATTAACCAATAATGCGGAAGCTCTTAATATCAGGGAAACAGGTGCCCAGTACACGCTTATTCCAAATGAAACCGGAGGCGCGGTTGACGATGCTTATCTATATCGCTTTGTAGAGGACGAGTATCTCCTGGTAGTTAACGCATCTAATCGCGAAAAAGACTGGGAACACCTGAATTTACATCTTAAAGACTTTCAAGATGTTGAGCTCATCGACAAAACCAGCGATATTGCCATGATTGCACTTCAGGGCCCAATGTCGCGACATATAATAAAAGAAATCATCGAGTCCGGACAAATCCCTGAACCCATTCGAAATGCCGTCAGCATTGTGACGATCTCAGGAGCCACTGTGAAACTGGCCCGCACAGGTTACACTGGTGAGCCATTATGTTTTGAGCTTTTTATCGACAGGGATGACAGCCTGATGGTGTGGGACAAAATCATTGCCAAAGGAGCAGCCCCTATTGGCCTTGGTGCAAGGGACACGCTGCGTCTGGAGGCAGGTCTGCCTCTTTATGGCCACGAGTTTGGAATTGACCATGAGGGAAAGGAAATTCCAATATTATCCTGCCCCCTTGCAAAGTTTGCAATCAGTTTTTCCCCGCTGAAGGGTAATTACATAGGACGATCAGAACTGATAAAACAGCACAATGCTTTTAAGAAAATAGTCTCACGCGATTACTCTCTGATAAATGACCTGCCTCGTATGAGCAGACCAATTGCAGTTACAGGTCGGGGCATTGCCCGTGATGGTGCAAAAGTATTCAAAGGCAAAAAATACGTTGGGTACATAACAAGCGGCACAATGGTACCGCTTTGGACTGTGGAGGGTGAAGGTCTGTCATCTTCGCAAACCGACCATCATCAGTTGCGCTCAATCTGTCTGGGATACATAGACAGCGATATCCTTGAAGAGGAAAGGCTTACAATCGAAATTCGAGGCAAGGCCGTTGATGCTGTTGTAGTCAAGCATCATATGCGTTCAGAAGCACCTCCGTATGCCCGCCCGATAGTATTTGATCATAAATTGGAGGAAAAGGAGCTTCCTGCCGGAGATACACAATCCAGGGTCGGCAGATTGCTTGAAAAAACCCTGGAGAATACTCTTTGGCGGCAGAAAAGCTGCATCAATCTGATTCCATCAGAAATGACCATCTCGCCGATGACCAGGCTTTTGTCTGTGATGGATCCGGCCTTCCGTTATGCTGAACACAGAAAATCCATTGCATTCTATGACGCTGATATTTTCTATTACCAGGGGACCGATTTTATATGTGAAGTCGAGCGGATGCTTGAAGAAGAAATGCGGAAATTTT
This sequence comes from Desulfobacteraceae bacterium, assembly GCA_013792055.1. Lineage (GTDB taxonomy): Bacteria > Desulfobacterota > Desulfobacteria > Desulfobacterales > ETH-SRB1 > B13-G4. Next base: position 13,952 of record VMSQ01000128.1, on the reverse strand, counting down.
TAGGATGCGACAATGTTGAAACGCGCCTTATCAGCGGGCAAATGGCAAATACCGCTGTTTTCAGTGCAATGGCCGACTTCATTAACCGCGCTGACCGCAAGTCTGAGCCTCGTCGAATTCGTCAGGTAATGCACAATCACATCGGCAAAGGCGGACATCTGAGCGCCCAGCCGATGGGTGCGCTAAAAGACTATGTTGCAAGGGATCCCCGTACGGAAAAACCTGCAGTTGTAAATTTTCCAGTACTGGCCGACAACCCCTTTAAGGTTGATGTCCCGGCGGCTCTGAAACTAATTGATGAGTACCGGCCGGAACTCATTATTTTCGGGAAAAGCATGGTTATACATAAAGAGCCTGTCGCCGAGATTCGTCAGTTCCTGGATACCCAGGCTGTTAAATCTGTGGTAATGTATGACATGGCACATGTTCTGGGGCTTATCGGTCCTCACTTTCAGCAGCCGTTCGCCGAAGGCGCCGACATCGTTACAGGCTCTACCCATAAGACCTTTTTTGGCACACAGCGAGGTGTTGTGGGATCAAATTTCAAAGAGAATGAAGAGCTCTATACTCTTTGGGAAGCTCTTGATAGAAGGACATTCCCCGGATCTGTTTCGAACCACCATCTGGGCACCCTGCTTGGTTTGCTTATGGCGGCTTATGAGATGAATTACTTCAAGGATGAATACCAGTCTAAGGTTATCGCCAATGCAAAGTCATTTGCCCGTGCACTTAAAGACTGTGGTTTGGATGTTGCAGGAGATCCGGCAATTGACTTTACTGAAACTCATCAGGTGATAGTACATGTCGGCTACAGCCGCGGACCGGAAATTGCAAAACAGCTTGAAGCAAACAACATCATATGCAATTATCAGGCAAGCACAGATGAAGAAGGGTTTACCGCTTCAGGGGCATTGAGGATGGGTGTGTCTGAAATGACCCGCTTTGGAATGGAAGAAAATAACTTTCAATTACTGGCAGATCTTATAAAAGAAGTTATCATAAACAATGCCAATGTTGTTGCTAAGGTTAAAAATCTGCGTGAAAAATGCAGTACGCTTAAGTTCTGTTTCAGTGACAGTGACTATGATGATGTTCTGCAGAAACTCCACGAACTACTTTAACCAGCATTATAAGATGGCCAATAGTACATAGAGCCTTCCATGGACTCATGGAATTCTTTCTCTATCACGCTGACCTCTTTCATTCTTTCAGGATCAAGGAATGTTTTGTAAGGAAGCGTATCTATGCGTGAAGATCCTGCTGATAATTTGCGTTCAAGGAAAAATAAGGCTTCAATGGATTTATCACAAACAGGATAGCCCCTGTCATCAAGCTTAATGTCGTTATCAAATGAGACGCTGGAGATATTATTGATATCAACCAGCTTGATATCTCCTGATTTAGTTAGAAGAAGGTTGCCGACACCTGCCAGATCAGGCACATGATTTGTCTCCATAATCATCTGCTTGATTTTGCTTATAAAGTTTTGAGCATTTTTGCGAATCTTGCGGGGCCACTGGCTGATTATCATTGCCGAATCATCAACACCCATGTCGCCCAGCATGGAAATAAGATGATCATCATCAAAGTGCCCCCACGGTTCAATGAGTTCGCCTTTAATATACTCCTGAAGTCCGCATAACAAAATTTCGAGTTTTCCGCCTTTTATATAATTAACAAGGAATTCTTCAGGTCTGGCGAGATAATCAGGAGCCAGGTACTTTGCAATAATTTTAACTCTTTTTAACTCTTCCTCAGCATCTTTTAAGCTCCCAAATTTTGTTCTGAATATCCTTAAAATCTTTAAGGGCTCAGCTCTTGGATACAGCTTAACTCCATCTTTTATTATGCCTTTTGTTTCATTTTCAACATCCCAAGGCTTCAAGACCTCCATGATATGAGAACGCAATCCTTCACGATAATACCTCCTGAAATAATATATTCCAGGAATTCTTATAAAGTTTAGATTAATTATGTCTTTATGATTCAGGTATGCTTTATCTCTAATATCTTCTTCGGGCATGTAACAAACAGGGTAACAGTTAACAGTTGTCGGTTTACAGTTAACAGTTTTATGTTTTGAAAACACGTAAACTGTGAACCGTGAACGGTTACATATAATTATATAGGGATCTCGTCAACAATTTCAGCAGCTTTATCGATTGCGTCATGTGCGGTATTCCCAGCAACGGGAACTATCGAAACAACCGCGCCCACAAGCCGCATTGGGAAAGAAACAAGTTTGGTAAGAACACATCCACTAAGCATCGTCAGCATTATTAATATTACTAATAGCTTAACAACCTTCATAATAAACCTCCTTTGAAAAAATTCTGACAGGATAACAGGCCTGCTCGTAGACATCTTTGAATTCGTTGGGCGATATGTGCTCTTCATCGCTCTCTAACCCTGAACCCCTGGCCCAGACCTGGCCTCCCTGTCCCACGTCTATCGTAGTATTCAGTGCGATCGCGCCAGGGCAGGCGTGAACTTTTGAACCTTTGAACGCTTACCTATATTTTTATCCAATATCAGGCATGAGTGCCCATTTTATAAGCCAGCCTTTGTCCAGATCTTTATCCATACATAATATACCGCCATTCTGGAACTTGAACACCGGCTTTTCGATGGATCCGGTTATCAGATAGGAAGTCAGTCTTTCCATAAAAGGCAAATGACCAACAAGCATTAAATTATCGCTGATCTCAATTTTATCGGCAAAAACATCCACATCATCCAGAGGTTTAATTCCCTCAATTTCCTGGATGCCTTCGTCCGGTTTCAAGGCTTCTGCAAATATTTCAGCGGTCTGGAGCGCTCTCTTTTTCCCGCTATGCATGATACGGTGAACATTAACGCCATATTTTTTTGCAATCCCCGCAATGCGCTCAACTTCTGAAATTCCTTCTTCAGAAAGGCCCTTGGCAGGATCTTTATCCTTGGGCAAGCTCTTGCCATGCTGGACAAGCAAAAGAGCCATAATATTCTCCTATTGATAATTTATTCGAGCTTGGTTCTAACTTCGGCCAATAACAACTGTGCATGCCGTAGTCAAAATTGAATATTGAATATTGTCGATTGAATATTGAATATTGAAGGAATTCTGCCAATTTTTTATTTTATTATCCAAAACAGCGGAGCGACCCGCCCGCCTCGCCTGAAGGCGTAGCCGATGGCGGGCAGGAGCGACTTCATTAAATAGTCAATCTTCAATATTCAATATTCAATTACTTTGGTCTTCAATCTTTTGTTTTGTAAGCATTAATCGGCTTTAATCCCCAACTCTCTTTCCTTCTCAGCTACCGCCAGCCTTGTCTTTATAACAGTATCTGGGATCAGACTCATGGAATCAATTCCACACTCTACAAGAAAAGTGGCAAATTCAGGAAAATCACTGGGAGCCTGGCCGCAAATGCCAATCTTTTTGCCGCGACGCTTGGCTACATCAATAACCATTCGAACCATGGTTTTGACTGCTTCGTTTCGTTCATCAAAAATGTGAGCCACAAGATCTGAATCGCGATCAAGGCCCAGAGTCAACTGGGTTAAATCATTAGAACCAATGGAAAAACCGTCAAAAACATCGCTGAAAGCATCGGCTGAAATTACGTTGCTTGGGATCTCGCACATTACATATACTTCAAGCCCGTTTTCGCCCTGGACAAGCCCGAATTCTTTCAGAACCTCTATTACCTTTCGGCCTTCCTCAGGAGTACGGCAGAAAGGAACCATCAATTTGATATTGGTAAGCCCCATATCATTGCGAGCTTTGAGCAAGGCCATGCATTCAAGTTCAAAAGCTGGTTTATATTTTTTATCATAATAACGCGAGGCTCCACGCCAGCCGATCATGGGATTGCTTTCAAGCGGCTCATACAGCGTGCCGCCTACCAGGTTTGCATACTCATTGCTCTTAAAATCTGACAATCGTACAATCACATCCTTGGGATAAAAACCCGCTCCGATACGGCCAACTCCTTCGGCTAATTTATCAATAAAAAACTGCTTCTTGTCATCCGGGTACGCAGTGGTACGTGTTTCAATTTCTTTTATAATTTCTGCGATCTTCTTATCACCTGCATCGGCCTTTGCTTTTAGATCATCGAAATAATAAAGAGCCAGGGGATGAATACCAATATGAGAATTGATAATAAATTCCTCACGGGCAAGCCCCACACCATCGTTGGGGATCTGACACTCACTAAAGGCTCTCTCAGGAATACCGACATTCATCATTATATGGGTTTTTGTGGGAGGCAATGTATCAAGATCCAGTCTATCTATAACAAACTTCAAAAGCCCCTCATATATGTAAGCGATCTCACCTTCGGCACATGAAACAGTCACCTCGTTTCCGCTTTTTATCACTTTAGAACCATTTCCAGTGCCTATTACGCATGGAATCCCCAGTTCACGTGAAATTATTGCAGCATGGCAGGTTCTTCCGCCACGGTTTGTAACTATGGCACTTGCTATTTTCATGATTGGTTCCCAGTCAGGATCAGTCATGTCGGTAACCAGGACTTCACCTTTCCTGAACTCTTGAATATGGGCTGCATCCTCAATTACACGAACTACCCCCTGACCTATCATAGCCCCAACAGCCTGTCCTGATGCAATTATTTTACCTTTCTCCTTCAGCACGTAAGTTTCAAGGACTCTCTTTGATGAACTTTGTGAATGCACGGTTTCCGGCCTTGCCTGTACAATATAAAGTTTTCCTGTTCCAGTGTTAACGCCGTCACCGTCCTTGGCCCATTCAATGTCCATGGGTTTTTGATAATGATCTTCGATAATACAGGTCCACTTTGCCAGTTGGATAATTTCATCATCGCTTAATATATATCGTCCCCGTTCCTCTGGAGTGGTATCTATATTTCTGACTGTTCTTTCTGCATTGGGATCTGAATTATAAATCATTTTAAGTTCTTTAGTTCCTACCCTTTTGCCGACAATTGGGTGCTTTCCTTGTTTGAGGGTGGGCTTGAAGACGTAATATTCATCGGGATTAACAACACCCAGGACTACGTTTTCACCAAGGCCCCAGGAACCAGTTATAAAAACCGCATCCTTAAATCCGCTTTCAGTATCTATAGAAAATATTACCCCGGATGAAGCTGCATCACTGCGAACCATTTTCTGAACAGCAATGGAAAGGTAAACGTCAAACTGTCCAAATCCCTTGTCATGGCGATAGGAAATTGCGCGGTTGGTAAACAGGCTTGCAAAACATTTCCGGCAGTTTTCAATAAGGGCATCTACACCTCTGATATTAAGAAAAGACTCCTGTTGACCTGCAAAAGAGGCATCCGGCAAATCCTCCGCTGTAGCAGACGATCGGACCGCCACATCCACATCCGGACCATATTCCTCTTCCATTTTTCTATAAGCCTCAACAATGGCCTGCCTCAGGTCATCGGGAAACTCGGCATTTCTGATTATGCCTCTGACCTTCTTGCCGCGCTCCTGAAGATTTTTCATGTCATGAGTATCAAGCCCTGCCATGGCATCTATTACATCATTTTCAATTCCGGCGGTTTTAATTAAATGTCTATAAGCATAAGAAGTGATGGCGAAACCATGAGGAACCGCAACACCTTTAGAACTTAGTTTCTGATACATTTCGCCCAGCGAGGCATTCTTGCCGCCAATCAGAGCAACATCCTCGATTAAAATATCATCAAACCAAAGAATAAATGCCTTGTCATGTTTATCTGCCATCTTTATCTCCCAATCAGCTCTTGCCGGTTAATCTGTTAATATAATACAAAATAATAAATGTGCCCCTGACCAATTACTAACGATTATTTATATATAAACTTATGCTTAAGTGTCAACATTAACCTTAATTACTAATGTTTAAAATCTCCAATTATTTTGTACTATCGCTCACTAACCCCGCAGCAAGCTACGGGGGATGCGCTCGCTATTGCAGTTCAGATAAATTTCTGTGATGAGCAATTGAAGCACTCAAATGCGCACCAAACAGCACGATTAAATTAATAATATAAATCCAGGTCAAAAAAGAGATAAGTGCTCCCAAAGATCCATATACTAAATTATATTTTGACAATCCGCTTCTGAGATACCAGCTAAAAACTGCTGTGGCTGCTCCTTCAGCCATTACAGCAAAAACAGCTCCTACAAGAGCCTCGGACCATCTTACCTTTGTTTTTGGTATCCACCGGTAAAGGGTCATAAGAGTCATACAAACGAATATATAGATAAAAACATTAGAAATAATTTTTTTAAAATATGAAATGTTGATGACGCCCAACAAGTTAGCATCCCAGACGGGAATAAGATTAATTACAGCCTTTGACATCCAAAATAAAGGCAGTAACATTACAAAAAATATTATTATTGAAAAGGCGGTTAACCTGGCCCTGAAAATATTCTGCACTGGTGCATCCGTCCATGCCCTGTTCAGATTATGCACAAGAGTTGTAAAAACACAGGTGGCCGCCCATACCAGTATAATCACACCCACAATTCCAACAGCACCGCGAGCCTGGAGTATTTGCTGCATATTACTACTGATTATCTGGTGGGAAGCGACAGGAAAAAATTTTAGAATTGTTTCCAGTATCTGTTCCTGGACATGTAAACTTTCTAAAATAAAGCTGTTTGCAGCAACAACTATTAAAATAACAGGGAAAAGCGAAAATAATGTGTAAAATGCCATACTTGCAGCGGCTTCTGGCGCATGCTCCTGATCAAATCTCTTTAAAGCATACCTCATCACCTTTAAAAAATTATTAAAACCATATTGAATTGTTTTCAGCTTGTTTTTATCCACAATCTATTCTCACGGGTAAAGCAATGCCCTGCCGGCCTCTCAAAAAATTCCAAAAAAACGTAAAACTTCACCACGGAACGACACGGAGTTTCACTGAAAATTGTAAACAATGAATAAGTCACAATAAGAATATTAAATTTGAACGTAGATTACAAGTCGATCTCTTGCTATAAAACAAGGCCATAAAAAAGATAATAAATCAGAACGAAGCCCAATTGATCAATTATTTCAAAACAACTCGATTGAGAGTAGGTCTATTGATAATTCAGTGTAATTCCGTGAAAATCCGTGGTGAACTATTACCAAAAAACCAATTTAAATCAATGTCTCTAACCGTTTTTTGAGCTCCAGATAATTGGTTTTACCTGTACCTAAGACAGGTATTTCATTCAATTTAATCACATGCCTGATATTGTGAAGCGCACTGAGACCAGCATCGCGAAGGTAGGAATTTACCGATACCCGATCTGTATCCTTAACCGTAAATAATATCAACTCAGGATTCTCCTCACCAGGTGTTGCCTCAACTGCGATTACAGGGCCCTCTTCATCGCCATCTGCAAAATGTGGCGCCAGAACCTCCTCTATAGCAGGCAGGGAGATCATCTCACCTCCCAGCTTAACAAAGCGTTTCAAGCGACCGCAAAAGGTCAAAACTCCATCAGCATCTTCGGATACAAGGTCGCCTGTTCTGTACCATTCTTTACCTCTGTACTCAACAAAGGGCGATTCTCCGTCATAGTTCAGATATCCACTGAATACGCTTGGGCCGCGCACCAGAAGTACTCCGGCCTTGTTCCGGCCAACTTCTTTACCAGTATCGACATCAATAATGACATGCTCAATCGATGGCATTACCCTGCCGATCGTATATGGTTTTGGCGAACTTTCCATGTTGAAAGATACAATTGGCGAACATTCAGTTACTCCATAGCCCTCGAGAAGTTTTATATTCGGGCAGCGTTCATTTATGGACCCGTACACTGCTGCCGGACATTTTTCAGCACCACTGATGACAAAGCGTAAGGTTTGAAGCTGCCTGCTGCTTGATGCTTTCACGATGCCATTTAAAAATGAGGGAGTGCCGACAATCAGCGATACCCTGTATTCCTCTATTAAACGTGCAATAGTCAATGCCTCGGTAGGGTTGGGATTATATATTGTACGAATACCCATACATAATGGAAGTACAATTGTTGCTGTAATGCCAAATGAATGGAACGGAGGCAGAATGCCAATCAAAACATCATTTTCCCTGACAATTGCCATTGAAGGAATATCCCGAATATTTGTCATTATATTACTGTGTGAAAGCGGTACTGCTTTAGGCAGGCCCTCGGAGCCGCTGGTAAACAGGATTACAGCCGTGTCACTCATCTTTGGATGTTTTAATGACGACCATGTTATCCGGCTCCTTAAATAAGCTGATATTTTGGATTTATATGAAATTTTATTGCGAAGACCTTCAAGAAATACAAAACTGTTGTTCAATTTTTCCAGGTTTATTCCCTGCATTGAAAGCCTGTCCACCAGAGCTTTTGCAGTCAACACATTATTTACACCAATAAGATTAAGCGAATGCACCATATTGCGAGAGCCGACCGTCCAGTTAACCATAACCGGTGTCTTGCCGGCAAAAAGGGTAGATAGATAGACTATTGTAGCTCCTACCGATGCCGGCAGCATAATCCCGATATGACTGCCAGGCAACGCTTTGATCAGGGGCTTAAGCACCATAATTGCAGTAATGATATCGCGATATGTTTTTTCGCCGCTTGTTTGATCCGCAATAATAATCCTGGCAGGATTCCGCTTTGCCTGGTTCAAAAAAACCTCAGTTATTGTGTTCCCTTCGGCTACGGTTAACAGAGTATTTGAAGGAGGTTCAGCAAGCCACATCCGGCTGGCCGGTTTCAATGGCGCAGTATCAGATGCCGTTCCTTTGCCCATTGCAGCCAGCATTACATCTCCAACAGTGTTCAATGAATCAGTATCAACCTGAGAAAACCCAAATTCCTTTTCCAGCCATGTAATCACTTCAGCAATGGCAAGGCTGTCCAGCCCAAGGTCATACGCCAGATTATGGTCTTTTCCTATGTCTGCCTGTCCCGTAAACTGCTTTAGAAATTCAATAACCAGTTTCTGTGTGGTTGCAGGTACAGTATATTTTTTCCAATCGATCTTTACATACTCCGGCTCAGGGCGTATTTTAATACCACCCTTTTCATAGAAAAAATATGGGACATAGGTATTGTGCGAAGCATTAGTATTGTAAAAATTCTCCAGAAAACGGTTCATGGTAAGCCGGTCTGCTGTGCGGGGAAAGTTTTCTGGTTCGACAAACTCAATCTGTACCGGCCTGCGAGGCATTAAAAAAAGGCCGTTAATAAAAAGATACTTTATGCCTTGCTTAAGGTTAAACATAAGGTCTGGATTTTTGCCTGAGGCCCAGCTAAAGCTGCTTCCCCATAAGCCATTTTGGCGTACCAGAACCACACGAGCATCTGGAACCTGCTCCAGAATTACTTCGACTGCACTGGTTGCACCTATCTCTTCCAGATAGCGTTTTTTGAGGCGACCGGCAGGATATAGTAAAAGATTTCCGCCGGCTCGAAGATCTTCTATAATTTCTGCAAGAGCTTCTTTAATAAATGTGGAGGCAGCAGGCCCTGTTCTAGGGATATCAGGGATCAACCTTGCTCCAAAGCGTTTGCTTATCCATGCAATCAGGGGATTGGCTATCCGGAATTCAACGGCGAGTGAGCGAGGAGCAAAATCTTTGTGCAGTACAGAAACTATGATGGCAGGATCTATCAATGCCGGATGATTCGGCAAAAACAGAATATTGCTTTTCCCCTTTGATTTTATATCATCCAGCCCTTTTATTTTAATACCATAACGAAGCCTGAGTAGAATTTTAGCTAAAAACCCCAGCAAAGTATTTAATAGGCTATATTTCTTCATTATTCCTTTTTTCATCTACAACCTAAATCCCGCAAGTGTCGAGTTTACCGCAGCCGCAAGGCGCAGGGTGTGAAGCTGTAGTGAACTACCGCGAATGCCCTGCAACACAGCGGATGCGGTGAAATCGGCGCTCCCGAAGAGTAAACAATCTTGAATATTGTATGAAAAAATGCGCTCAGCGTTTTGATGCCTTTGTATTTTGGAACAAATATCATTAAATATATTGAAACTATTAATCATTTAGATTGTTTTCAAAATTGTTTATGCGGGTTTCAGGTACAAAATAGAGTAAAGTACCGCCTGCTATAAAAAAAAGCGAAATAGACATAATGCTGACTCTTGATGAAATATCACTGCTGTACCCCATATGTCTTACCATCAGGCCGATTAATCCCATGAAAACAGGGCCGATGACCGCAGCGAATTTTCCAAGCATATTATAGAAGCCGAAGTACTCGGCCGATTTGTCCACAGGAATTATTTTGGCATAATAAGAACGGCTTAATGCCTGTATGCCGCCCTGCACCATGCCAATGATAATGGCAAGAATATAAAATTCAATTTTATCCCGCATAAAAGCAGCCCATATGGAAACAAAGAGATAAACTGCAATGGCTATAAAGATTGAGCGTTTGGCGCCTATCTTGCCCCCGAGATAACCAAATCCTATGGCGGAAGGAAATCCGACAAATTGCGTGATGAGCAAAGCAACGATCAAATCATTTGATTCAAAGCCGATCGAAATTCCATAATCTACCGCCATGCGTACGATTGTATCCACTCCGTCCATATAAAGCCAGTAGGCCATAAGAAACATGAATATGGGTTTTAAATGGCGGACCTGATGAAAAGTTTCTTTTATTTGGGCAAAACCTGCTTTCACCATATTAACGCCATATACCGCATCTTTACTCACAGGCTCTTTTACAAAAACAAAGAGCGGTATAGAGAAAACCGCCCACCAGGCTCCCACAGAAAGGAACGAAAATCTCACAGCTTCTCCGGCATCAGCGAATCCAAATGTTTCAGGCCTGAGAGTCATCCATACATTTAAAGCAAAAAGAAGACCTCCGCCCAGATATCCCAGCGAAAATCCCAACGCAGAAACAAAATCCATTTTCTTTTTTGAGGCAACACTGGTTATTAACGAGTCGTAGAAAATGTTTCCTCCCGAAAATCCAATGGTTGCAAAGATATATAAAATAACGGCTATTGGCCAGTTGCCCCTTGAAACCATATGCAAGGACAAAGTCATAACTACGCCCATATAGGCAAAAAACATCAGAAACTTTTTTTTTGATGTTCCCCTGTCGGCAATAGCTCCGAGTATGGGTGCAAATAGAGCCACAAAAATACCGGCAATTGAATTTGCCATCCCCAGTCTTGCCGTACTCACCGTAGCATCAACGCCCGTACTCCAGAATTGCTTAAAAAAAATCGGAAAAAAGCCGGCCATAATTGTGGTGGCAAAGGCAGAATTAGCCCAGTCATACATGCTCCATGCGAATATTGCTTTCTTGTCGTCTATCTGCATTTTTAACCGCTGGTAATAGTTTAGCGCTTTTAAATATTATTTTTTGACAGGATATTCAGGATTAGTAACACTTTAGCTCTTTGAAAAACTACGCTTGATAATGCGGAACAGAAATATCTTGCAAGTCTTGAACGCCTGCAGAATCTTCAGAATCAACTGGCTTTGACCGGGCCGTCAAAAGACCGGCTTAAAGCCCAACACGTTAACCATCATTTCTCAAACCCCAAACTTTTCTAGCATATTCAAGGATTGCCCGATCACTGGAAAATTTTCCCATATTTGCAGTATTTAGTATTGTCCGTCTATTCCATTCCGTGACATCACGATATACACTGCTTGCTTCCTCCTGTTTTTGAACATACTGGCGATAGTCAGCAAGCACAAAGTATTTGTCTCCCTTATCAAGAAGAGCTTCTCGAATAGGCCAGAAAAGCCTGGGCTGCTCCGGCGAAAAATACCCATAACTAATCATATCCAGAATCTTTTTCAGCTCCTGATCGTTCAGATAATAATTATAAGGATTATAACCTCCACTCCTCAGCTTTTCAACTTCTTCTTGCTTCAATCCAAAGATGAATATATTTTCCTCGCCCACCTCTTCCATTATTTCCATGTTAGCGCCGTCCAATGTACCAATTATAAGAGCTCCATTAAGGGCAAATTTCATATTCCCGGTACCTGATGCTTCCGTACCTGCTGTAGATATTTGCTCGGACAAATCAGTTGCCGGCACAATTTTTTCTGCTTTGGAAACGCAGTAATTCGGCAAAAAAATTACTTTAAGTTTTTTATTAACATAAGGATCATTGTTTACTATTTCAGCAACAGAATTAATCAACTTAATTATGAGCTTGGCTAAAAAATAACCAGGTGAAGATTTACCGCTAAATATAATCGTCCTGGGAACAACTTTGGATTTAGGTTTTTCTTTTAACCTGTTATAAAGAGTTATAACATGTAAAATGTTTAAAAGCTGGCGTTTGTATTCGTGTATGCGCTTCACATGGACATCGAAAAGGGTGTCAGGATCTATTTTAATGCCGACTTTCTGCATAACATAGTTGGCAAGCCTCTCTTTGTTTTCTTTTTTTACCTTCTGCCAGGCAACACAAAATTCAGGATCATCAGCATAGGGGATAAGTTCTTTTAATCTACACAAGTCTGTTATCCAGCCTGAACCAATTACCGAAGTAATCAGTTGGGATAAGGCAGGGTTAGCCTGAAGAAGCCATCTCCTTGGGGAAATTCCATTGGTTATGTTTTTTATGCGTCCTGGGAATAACTTATCAAACTCCTTAAATAAACCATTTTTTATAATATTAGTATGAATTCTTGAAACACCGTTTACAGAATGGCTTCCCACAATAGCTAAATGAGCCATCCGTACCCTGCGTTCCTCCGCTTCCTGGATAAGCGATAATCTGGACAGTATCTCTTGATTCTCAGGATAACATTCTTTAACTTTTTTCAGAAATCTTTGATTTATTTCATAAATTATTTCCAAATGCCTTGGAAGCATTTTTTCTAAAAGATCTACAGGCCATGTCTCAAGAGCCTCAGGGAGTATGGTGTGATTTGTATAAGCAAAAGTACGATTGCAAATATTCCATGACTCATCCCATCCCAATTCCTCTTCATCCATTAGGATGCGCATTAGTTCGGGAATACTTATAGCTGGATGTGTATCGTTAAGCTGGACTCCCACTTCATCTGGAAATTTATCAAAGCTGGAATTCTTTTTTTTGAACCTGCGAATAATGTCTTGAAATGTAGCGGCAACAAAGAAGTATTGTTGTCTAAGCCTTAGTTCCTTACCATGCTCTCCCTCATCACTTGGATATAGAACCTTTGAGATATTTTCACTCATTACTTTGGCTTCTATTGCCCTGATATAGTCACCCTGATTAAAATATTCCAGGTTGAAATCACGACTGGAAGTAGCAGCCCACAGACGCATGTTATTAACATTGTCATTGCAATATCCGGGAATGAATATATCACAGGCCATTGCCATAACGTTGTCAGTATCTACCCATCTGTATCTGAGCCTTCCGTCTTTTTCTATATAAGGTTCCGAACGTCCGTAGAATTTAATCTCATAGAGGTAACTCCCGCGTTTTATCTCCCATGGATTCCCGTCTCTGACCCAGTTGTCGCATTGTTCAACCTGGAAACCATTGACTATAGTCTGGAAAAAAATACCGTAATCATATCGAATACCGTAACCATATCCAGGTAACTTAAGGGTTGCAATTGAGTCCATAAAACAGGACGCAAGCCTTCCAAGACCTCCGTTACCAAGACCAGCATCCCACTCTTCTTCCTCAAGATCTTCAAGAGTGAATCCGACTTTTTCTAAGGCTTTGTTACATTCGTCTTTAATATCCATATTGATAATATAATTCATTAGAAAGCGGCCTGGAAGGAATTCCAGGGAAAGATAATATATTCTTTTGGTAATTTTATCGTAATAGGAGCGCTGTGTTTTTAGCCATCTCTCTATAAGCCTGTCTCGCACACTGTAGGCAAGGCCCTTATAATATAAAGATTTTTTAGGAGCAAAATAATCATTACCCAAAGTCAGCATTATATGCCTTTTGATATCCTGTTCTAAGGATTTTGGGCTTATAATACTGCCATGAGATTTGCTTTTTT
>VMSQ01000193.1 GCA_013792055.1 Desulfobacteraceae bacterium | reverse complement strand
TTTTATTTCCCATTTGTGCCCTAATATTCGATTTTCATTGTCTTCATCGGTTTCTTGGGAACCATTTTTTTGTATTTTGAGACAGCCTTTTTTTCAGGCTTTTCACCGGAGACCAGACCCTCCAACTCTGATATTTCCTCTTCAATACCATTGAGGTCATCCTCGAGCTGGGCCTTTCTTTTCTCCACATTTATCTTTTCTTTTTCCAGCCGAGCCTTATTTTTCCCCAGTAGAAAAAGATCCAGGTGCTCTGAGCCCTTGGCCCTGGACATGGATCGGACCTTGGACTTCTGAGCTGTATTAATGGATGTAAGACCTGGAATATCTTGTTCCATTGAAAACCTCCTTGTCATGCGACGACTGCGTATCGCCTTGCATTTCTGATCTATCTGGCACTTTCCCGTTTGTGAATAACAACATATTGTGCCTTTTTAGGCCCGGACAATTTGATCTCCACCAGTTGGCCCTCTTTTAGATCAACTTCTCTCCGTATATTGCTGGGAATAGAAATTTTACCTTCTTTACCCACCTTTGCAAAAGCTCGCATTAAAGCCATTTGTACACCCCCTTTGGATTGACGATTTTCGATTGAAGATTGAAGGAAATAGTCGAGTAGTCGAGTAGGGAATTTGTCGAGTAGTAAGTAGTTAACCACTCGACCACTTTCCCACTCGACCACTCGACCAATGACTAGCAGTGTTGATCAATCAATTTTCCAATTACCTCTTTGACTCTGTCCTGGTTGACCTTGCTGCCGATGCGGCTGGTCTCCGAGGCCAGTATATCCATACAGGTCTGTCTGAAAATCTGGTCGTCCTTGCTAACCGAAGCCTTTCGGACCTGAAGGGTCTTGGCAATCATGATGCAGCCCCTTATAGTAGGGGCAAATTCATAGGCATCGGAATCCCTTAGACCCCGGACAACTTTAACGATTTTGGGAGCATCGCCATTGGCCAGTCCGGATTTGGATATAGTGATATTTATTTCCGTCTCTTCGTCGAAATGGTCCAGATCAAGGGTGACCATCCGATCCCGCAGGGCATCCTGACTGCGGTGCACGCCCGCATATTCCTCCGGGTTGCTGGTAAAAATTGCCGTAAAGTCCGGGTCAACTCTCAGGTAGTTGCTATCTCCCTCCCGGGCCGACGGCAGATCCAGCATCTTTTCCTGGAGCACTGATAAAAGTACGTTATTGGCCTCAGGCCTGGAACGGGTAAACTCGTCGTAAATTAGCGTAAACCCATACTTGCAGGCCACGGTCAGACGATTATCCACCCACTGCTTCCTCATATCCTCCTCGGTTTTGAGCACCGAGTGGATGAAGTTATCCACAACCTTACGCATACGATAACCATGTTCACCGCCTACCAGATCCGAGGTGGAGAACTCCTCATCCCCGTGAATCATAACCACCGGCCGGCCTATCTTGCTGGCTACATGCATGGCTAATGTGGTCTTGCCTGTTCCGGAAATCCCGCGCAAATGAAGGGGAAAACCCGCTGCAATATAGGCCAGTGCCCTCTCTGTAATATTCTTAACGTATTGAGTTTCTACAAAGTTGGGCAGGGGACGGGGCTCCAATACGGTTGTCATTTCATCTATCGACATATTTTCCTCCTTAGAACTTGGTTAAATGGTCGAGTGGTCAAATAGTCAAGTGGTCTAACAAACTTGACTATTGCCTTAAGGGAAACTCCCTAAATTACAGTTTTCCTGTCATTGCGAGGGAGGCACGACCGAAGCAATCTCTCGGAAACAAGGGGATTGCTTTGTCGTTCGTTCCTCACTCCTCGCAATGACCGCTCGGAACCAGGCGTTTTCGTTCAGGCACTAACTACTTGACCAAACTCGACTGCATTCCGCCTACTTTTTACTCACAACTCCCTTGCCGCCGCATTTGAGGCAGGGAAGGTAATCTCCCCGGATAATCCCCCTGCCCTTACAATCAGGGCAGGTCTCATACGGCTCTTTTATATTTACCATGCCTTTTCCGGCGCAGACCACACAGGTCAGGTGCTGATCGCGGTGAACACCGCTGCCGCTGCAGTAAACGCATTCAATGGCCGGTTCCAAAATGGTCACCTCTCCCCGGCCGCCACAGACCTGGCAGGTGGAGAGTTTGGACATGATCTCAAACGGGTCGGTACCCTTTCCATGACAGAAGGCGCACTTAAGGGTTATCTTCCCCTCCTCTTTTTTTATAATTTGCACGCTCATTATATTTCCCTCCATTATTTGATCACGACTGCGCGTGACGACTCAAGGTTATTAAGCAACATAATATGTTGAATTTTCCTTTCGTATTTCGTCCGCGTCAAGAAGTTCCCGCATAACAGGGATCAGTGAACGCCAGTTCTCGATACCCAGGATTTCAGCAATCTCGGCCATCTTCTTACCGTCCGGGTTATCCTCAAGAACCTCTATAATGTTCTCCTTTAATTCTTCTCTGTCCTCTTTAGTCTCTTCTTCCGCCTCCTCGACAGCTTCCTCTGCCGGCTCTTCAATGACCTCCTCAACCGATTTAACCTCCACGGCAGCCACAGCAGCTTTTACACTGGCCGGCCCTGTTATGGTCACACGGCCTCTGGCCGACTGCATAGCGGCTAAAAGTTTCTGCCAGGCAGCAGCAGTTTCTTCCTGCTCCTTCCTGAACTCATCCAGCATACCTTTGACCGCATCTTTACGTTCCCTTATCTCGGCCTGTGTCGTAGTTTTACGCTCCTGTTCCTCGCTGGTCAGCTTCTTCCTCAGCTCTTCGGCCATCTCTTTATGCGCTTTGTCGAAATCTGCCAACAAGTTTTCTATGTAACCCTCACGTTCCTTGATCTCGGCCTGTGTTTCAGTCTTGCGCGTCTTCTCATCAGTGGATAGCTTTGCCCTCAGCTCTTCGGCCATCTCTTTATGCGCCTCATCAAAATCTTCCAATAACTTCTCTATATAAACCCCACGCTCTACTATCTCGGCCTGTGTTTCAGTCTTGCGCGTCTTCTCATCAGTGGATAGCTTTGCCCTCAGCTCTTCGGCCATCTCTTTATGCGCCTCATCAAAATCTTCCAATAACTTCTCTATATAAA
>VMSQ01000177.1 GCA_013792055.1 Desulfobacteraceae bacterium | reverse complement strand
GTATGTATAACATCTCCAATAGCGCTCAATTTAACAATAAGTATTTTCATCTTAATTTTTTGACTTGTAACACTTTAGCTTTTTGAGAAATTTCAGTTTTCCATTAAAAGTTTTACGGCAGCGTCATATACCATTTCAACGGTAATATTTTTCATACATCTGTGGTCTATGGGACAGTCTGGTTTCAGGCAAGGGCTGCAAGGCACCGGGACCCTTATAATCTGGCTTTTTGGACTACTGGGCCTGGTTGTTACATAGTCGGTAGAACCAAATATAGCAATCTGCGGAGTATCAAGAGCTGCCGCGACATGCATCAAACCTGAATCATTTGTAATAAAAAGTTGACACCTCTCAATTAATGCTATTGCTTCACGAAGGCTTGTTTTGCCGCAAAAGTTGACGCAGCGGCTTTCCATTAATTCAGAGATATACTGTCCAAGCGCTTTTTCACCCGGTCCTCCGAATATAGCGATTCTGGCCCCGCTGTATTCTTGCAGCCTGACACCCAGTGTGGCATACCGTTCAGGAAACCACCGCTTCGCAGATCCAAAAACAGCGCCAGGGTTTATTCCGATAAGGCTGTCTTTCCCTGTAATGCCGTGTTTTGCTAATATTTCTTCAGTATGTTTACGTTCTTCGTCTGTTACAACAAGCGTTAGTTGCCTGCCGTCTGATTTTAATGAAGCGCCTTCAAGAATTCCAAGATAGTAATCGATTTGATGGACTCTTTTCATGGCCGGCTTTAGGCGGATGCAATGTGTAAGCAATAGACTCCTTGCATCAGTGTTATAGCCGAGTCTGTTCGGAATCCCAGCCCAAAAAGCAATCAGAGCGGCTTCAAAAGCATTTTGAAAAAGGATGGCAATGTCAAAATTTTTTTTTCGCAGTTCCCTGCTCAACCGGGGTATGCCGGACAGGCCTTTATGTTTTCCTGCGGCGTCGTAAAGCAAAATATTATCAATATAAGGATTGTTGTAAAAAATCGGTGCAACCCAAGGTTTTGCGAGAAGGCTTATCTTTGCTTCAGGAAAATTTTTACGCACAGCTCTGATTGCCGGTGTTGTAATTATAGCATCTCCAACCCAGTTGGTAGCACGGATTAGTATCCGTTTTATCTTGCCTGTTGAAAGGTTCGTCATTTTTTTATTTTACGAGTTCATCAAGTCTATTTTTTAAAAAATTATCGAAGGCATTATCATAATTACCCAAAGATATATTAATACCAATAACTACAAGGTCAACCGGCCATGTCACCCTGTCGGCAATTTTGACATAATCCTTTTCTGTTGTGAGCACAAAATCAACTTTTAATTTGTTTAATAATTGCAAAAGGTTACTAAGATCATCGTTAGAATATAGATGATGGTCGGGGAATTCTGTAAAACCTTTTAACTTACAATTCAGCCCTTCAACAACATGTCTGAAATCACTATTTCTGGCTATGCCGGAAAAGGCAAAGACTTTTTGCCCTCGCATTAAATCAAAACTGTGGGTAGATATTTTATCCGATATAATATTTTTAGCTTTTATTATTTTGTAAATTTTTGGCGTATGTATTGCTTTAAAGATAGGTTTTCCACAGGTATATTTTTTAAACTTTGCAAGAGATGATTCTTCTTCCATGCCCGAGGGACTATCTGATCTTGTTAAAATAATTGCATCACTCCTCATAAGCGAGGAAATCGGTTCCCTGAGAGTGCCCCTTGGCAACAGATGATTGTTGCCAAAGGGATATTTGTTATCTAACAGTACTAAATCTATATCTCTTTTTAGTTTTAAATGCTGGTAAGCATCATCAAGCACAATAACGTCTGGATTAAAACTGTTAAAAGCCATTATGCCTGCTTTAAATCGGTTTTTACCTACAACAACAGGTGTGTTTTTCAGCCTGTTAGCAATCATAAACGGTTCGTCACCTGATTTGTCAGCTTTCATGAACATTCTTTTTCCATCGCTTACGATTCCTCCGGTTTTTTCTGCAAGTCCTTTATAGCCCCTGCTGATTACTACCACTTTATAGCCCATACGTTTTACCAGATTTGCGACATATATAGTCATTGGAGTCTTGCCTGTGCCTCCGACCGTGATATTTCCAATTGATATTACTACACAGGGAAGTTTTTTGGGCCATAATAAACCTTTATCATAAAAAAAACCTCTGATTTTAACAGCGCTGCCGCAAATAAGAGATAGTATGAATAAAAAAGACTCGAAAGAAATAAAACCAGCTTTATTTTTACTGGTCATAATACTTTCAATTTTTTTAAAAATATTGCTCATAAAAGTTAAACCGTTACCAAGCCTTCAAGTAACTTCTCAAAAAGTTCGGCTAAAGATAAAAAAGACGAGTCCGCTGGTGATAAAATGTAAAATAGCTGACCCTGGCCCAGACCTGGGCTATAGGTTTAAATGAGCTAATTTTTCCTTTCCAACTGTAAACTCGGCAAACTAAACAGTCTGAGGTTATAGCACCAGGGCAGGCTGTTTGAGCATCTTAGTGAGCTTTGAGAAAAAACAGCGAATAAGAAAATTTATCTTTAAAACATATGATCTATCGCTTAGCCAATATGTATTAAAAGGATTGGCCACTGTTTTTTCTTTAGGCTCAATTAGATGCGAGTTTCAGATATTCTTACATTTTATTATCAGTGGGCGAGTCTTGTATCATGTAATTTGTCTGGACTTATTGAGAAGTTACCAAGTCTTTTCCTGTCAACATTTCGAGCCTTGCCAGACTCTGCGCATGATCCGCAAGCGCCCTTTCATATGACAGATGAAACTCCAGGATAGCCCGCTCAGCATCAATAAGATCCGTAAAGTCAATCTTACCTGCCTCAAACCCCTTTTGTGTTACCTCAAGCGAT
>VMSQ01000139.1 GCA_013792055.1 Desulfobacteraceae bacterium | reverse complement strand
TTGGAATGTTGGTCAGAAACGTTCCAATTACCCAGACTGAAAATGCACCTATTACAATGAAGAATGCCCAGATACCTATGGTTTCAAGCACGCTTGCGAGTCCCGGGTTTATTTTAATAACTTCCATTGCGTTAAGCTTTGCCGGCAGGGCAAAGACACGGTTAACGAAACCAGCCATGACAGCCATAGCATAAAAGCCTCTGATCGTGATTCCGGGAACGACCTTTGTTACCAGTGCACCGATCTGGATTCCCAAAAGGGAGCCAAGAAGCATGCCCATAGCGAGTGTATAGAAGATAAAGCCGTAAATAGCATACTGGCTTATTGATGCATAACCTGCCGTGAAAACGATCTGGAAAATATCGGTTCCAACGGTTGTCATAGAGGAAACACCTAAGACATAGACAAATATGGGGAAGGTCAAAAAGCCGCCGCCGACGCCCATAATACCTGCTGCAAGTCCAACAAGCGCGCCGCTGGCTACCAGGAATACCCATGAAATGGCCCTGCCTCCCGGTACAAGATCAAAATCAAATTTAACCAAAGGAGGTATTTTCACGGCCTGAAGTTTTTTAGGAAGATTCTTCATTTCGACACCTTCGCTTTTTCCGCCATGTGCACCCCCATCTGCCGCACCAGGAGCCTTTCTGGCCTTGAGGAAGTCGGTCAAGGAATAAATACCCAGAAAGCCCAGCATACCTGAATAGACAGTCGTTATAAAGGCATCGCTGAGTACCGGGTTGATTTCGTAAAGTACGCGGTTAAGAATTCCGCCGGCCGTGGCTCCTATGATGGCACCTATAAGGAAGACTAAGGCCAAAGGCACTGATACGTTTCCTAACTTCCTGTGAATTACACTTCCCATTATTGCCTTGGCAAAGATATGAAAGAGGTCGGTTCCAACTGCAAGGATACCTTTGATTCCCGCGCTCATCAGGGCTGGAGCGATGATGAATCCACCGCCGGCTCCGATGCAGCCGGTAATCAGGCCGGCACCCATTCCAATAAGGATTGATACGATAAAAATACCTGTACTGTAAAAGGCCGGACTATAGGCTTTTTTACCGCCAAGTAGTTCAGGAAGGGCTCCGCCCACCTGATCAGCGAATGCAATACTTCCCAATATAACGGGAATGGTAAGCAGACCCAGTATAATAAGCCGCTTTTTGTCTCTAAGTATGGTATTGGAAACATTAAGCTCCCACTTTGCATGGGCTCTTGCGCCCATCATCATAAACTCACCCAAATGTTTAAAGAAATTCATAGCAATATTTCTCCTTTTCCTCTGGTTTTATAATATGTTCAATATCAGTTTTTTCTTCAAAGTGTTAAATACAATAATTTAACTCCCTCCCCCCTCCCTATCTTTAGTTAACATTTAATAATAAATAAAAAATATGCTTATTGTTCTATTATTATTCTACGCCCATGTCTGATAATAATCTTTGCTGTCTTTTTTTTCAGGGCGTCTTCTAATCCAATAACTTTAAGCGCATCTTCCAATTTTATCATGCCGAGTATTTTATCTTTGCTTATTACGGCAATGCGGTCGAGGTTGTTTTTAAGCATGACTTCAATTGCATCTGTGATTTTGTCCTCTACAGAAACAGATGGTCTGTTTGAAAGATTTTCATCCATGAGGAGGGTAATTTCTTTAACTGTTAGTTTTTCCATTATACTCCCTAAATTAAAGGGTCTCCTCTTTATAAAAAAAGACAAACATAAGCCACACTTGAAGCTAACTCACAGCCGGTTTGTTTTAAATTGTCTAAAATCATAATTGTTTGTATTAATTAATTATTTTAATAACTGTGCTTTGGGGTATTAAATTTTTGTCAACGATTTGGTTACAGTATTGGAAGAATAATGTCAATAATTTTGTGTGAAATAGTTAAGCTCTGCCGGTATTATCGCTCTTAACTACCTCATTTCTTATATTATTTATATATTTTAATAACTGTGCTTGGGTATTAAAAATATATGTCAACGATTTGATTACAGTAATTGGAAGGATAATATCAAGAATTTTGTGTGAAATAGATTATGCCGCAGGAAGGAATCTTTCCGGGTGTCTGGTGGAGGCTGGAACGGCAGGGAAGAATAAATAGCGCCAAATAATTACAGGGCCAAAATGACCCTGTAATTATTTGGCTATGTTAATTGGCTTAATGTTCCAGCCTCAGTCCCCATCCTTCAAACATGAATAAGATGGCAAAACCATACCACAGCGTGTAAACCACATAGAAAACTAGAGAAAATATAACAATCCCTACTTTATTACCAATTTTCTCTGGTACAATTTTATAGTAGTTGTAGGAAGTTTCAACAACCTTCTTTATTGCCAATGTAACAACCGTGGCTTCTTTGAACAGCTTCTGCTTTTTCAGGTTTTTATCTGCTGCAGTTAGAGCCTTATGCCAGTTATAAAGAACCTGCCTTTCATTGTAGCCATACTTGTTTGAGACTGTTGCCCCGTCATTATTATACATGCTGTCTGAATCTTCCAGGCAGTTCGCGAGGATATTGCCAAGATCGCCGGATACATTTAGCTGGGCTTCAGATACTTCTGCTGTTGCTCCAGCCTTTGTAAACAAAGATGCTGCCTGTTGCGCCTGGTTCTCATCTGCCATTTTCAGGGCCATTGTAACGTTATTTCCTATGAAC
>VMSQ01000111.1 GCA_013792055.1 Desulfobacteraceae bacterium | reverse complement strand
TTAAAAATTCAGCCTATATTAGAGAATATTAATTTGGAGCTGAATTTAGCAGCGAGTATAGATACAATTATGGCAGATCCTGATCAATTGCGTCAGGTATTTTTAAATTTGATTATTAATGCTGCTGATGCGATTAATTCTGTTAACAACAAATCAGATGGCAAGATTATTATTGAAAGTAAATCTCTAACAAAAGATGATGATAATACAGGAGTTAATCCAATTAAGTTAAATATTGAACTTATGGATAATGGCCCAGGCATTTCAGAAGAAAATATCAATAATATTTTTGATCCTTTTTTCACCACTAAGGAACCTGGCAAGGGAACAGGCTTAGGCCTTTCAGTTTGCTTCATGATTATTGACAAATTAGGCGGAAATATCAAAGCAACCAGCAAACAAGGAAAAGGGACAACCATAACAATCACTTTACCTCTTTATGATAAATTGACGAACTCCTAACACATTAGCTTTTTGAAAATATAGCCGCTTCAGGTATAATCAAATTAAAACCATGAAAAACTCTCGCATAACATATCATAAAGAAAGAACTCGCCGTGAATTTAAAGATATTGTTGCAGGCCAGCTAAATTTTATAGAGAAATACATAATCCTGTCAGATTCTTTCTTAATGATATCTAATGCGTTCAAACAGTTTCCTGATTTTAATTTGATCATACCTGAAGCTCTTTAGCAGTCGGTTAATGTTACATAAAAAATGAGTTTGTAAATTTCTGTTTATGTTAAGCTCAAGTTAATCCCTGCTTGAACGGGAGTCAAAATGGATAATAAGTCAGCACAGAAACGCTTGCTGGTAATTGATGATGAGGAGAACATGCGTCACATGTTAGCCAGCTTGCTTGGCAAAGCCGGTTATCTTGTTGATACAGCATCTGATGGGTATGAAGGCTTGCAGATGATAGATCTTAATCAATATGATTTTATACTTTGTGACATCAAAATGCCCAGGATCGATGGTATGGAATTTTTAAAGTCTGCACGTGATAAAATAACGGACACTCCAGTAATAATGATGTCGGCATACGGTACAATAGATACGGCCGTTGAAGCCATGAAATTGGGCGCATATGATTATATATCAAAACCTTTTAAAACAGATGAGGTATATCTTACCCTAAAAAAGGCAGAAGAGCGGGAAAGTTTGAAAAGAGAGAACTTTCAGCTCAAAGAACGTATTAAGAGAATTAAAGAGGATTATAACTTCGGAAAAATGGTAGCCAAAAGCAGAGTAATGCAGTCAATATTCAGTCTATCGGCTAAAGTTGCAAAATATGATACTACGGTATTAATTTATGGTGCCAGCGGAACAGGAAAAGAATTAATTGCAAGGGGCATACACTTTACCAGCGACAGGTCAAAGAATTCATTTGTTCCTGTAGATTGCGGCGGAATACCTGAAAATTTGTTAGAAAGCGAACTTTTTGGATATAAAAAAGGAGCCTTTACTGGTGCATTAAAGGACAAAATCGGGCTTTTTGAAGAAGCAAACAGGGGGACAGTTTTTCTTGATGAAATAGGTGAGATGCCGCTGTCTTTACAGGTTAAACTGCTGAGGGTATTGCAGGAAAATGAAATCAGACCGGTGGGTGATTCAAAATCAAAGAAAATTGATGTTCGTGTGCTTGCTGCAACTTCAAAAAACCTGGAAGAAGAGATTAAAAAAGGCAATTTCCGTGAAGATTTGTTTTACCGGCTTAATGTCTTGCCCATAAACTTGCCGCCATTACGAGAAAGAAATGAAGATATACCCCTTTTATGTAATCATTTTATAAACCAATTTAATAAAAGGCTTAATAAAGATATAAATGGTATTATTCCGGCTGCTATGTCTCTTTTACTGAAGCACGATTGGCCTGGGAATGTCAGAGAATTGGAGAATGTAATTGAGAGAGCAATAGTGCTTGCGGAAGGCAAATTGCTTGCGCCTGACAACTTTCCTTCTTTGCTGGAGAAAAGGGTAGGCACAGATCTGCCGGATAAAATTTTTAAGGGATATTCTTTAAAAGATGCGCAGAAAGCTCTCGAAGAAATACTAATTAAAAAAGCTCTAACAAAAACAGAGGGAAATCGTACTAAAGCGGCAAAACTGCTTGAGATAAGCCATCCTTCTTTGTTAAGTAAAATTAAGGCATACAAAATATTAAGTTAGTACAATTTAATCCATAGCCCATTTGAGCAGCAAACTTCCCCAGGTAAAACCCGCGCCAAATGTTGAGAGAACAACCCAGTCTCCCTTTTTCATCATTTTTTTCTCATAAGCTTCTGACATGGCAATAGGTATTGTTCCTGCTGTTGTATTGCCATATTTGTCTATGTTTATAATTACCTGATCTTTAGTAAGTTCCATCTTATTTGTTACAGCATCAATTATTCTTAAATTTGCCTGATGGGGAATTAAAAGCTTTATATCTTTGGCGGTAAGTCCGTTTTTTTCCATAATTTTTGTTGAAACATCTACCATGCCGTTAACTGCAAATTTAAATACTGTTTTACCTTCCTGATAAAGAAAGTGCTTTTTTTCTTTTACAGTATCATAAGAGGCCGGCAGTAAACTTCCCCCAGCCGGCATACCTAAGTACTTATATCCTGAGCCATCCAGATGAAGAATAAAATCCTCAATTCCAAGGTCTTTATCATTTGATGGCTCTAAAAGGACGGCTCCTGCACCGTCTCCAAATATAGGACATGTATTCCGGTCTTCATAGTCAATTACAGAGCTCATCTTGTCAGCACCGATTACCATAATTTTATTATATTTTCCTGTTTCAATAAATTGAGAAGCTGTAGCCAAAGCATAAACAAATCCTGCGCATGCACCATTTAGATCAAATCCCCAGCCTTTTGTGGTATTAAGCTCTTTTTGAACCAGAGCCGCTGTGGCCGGGAAAAGCATATCCGGAGTTATTGTGGCAACAATAATCAGATCAAGTTCATCGGCTGATATATTTCTTTGCTCAAGCACTGTCTTTGCGGCTTTGGCTGCCATGTAAGAAGTGCCTTTATCATTATCGAGAATCCTTCTTTCCTTTATTCCCGTCCGTGTTGTTATCCATTCATCACTTGTATCAACCATTTGCTCGAGATCTTTATTTGTAAGTTTGCGATCCGGAACATAATGACCGACCCCCGTAATAATTGCGCGCATTAAGGTCCCCCTATAAAATCATTTGATTTTTAATTTTCATCATCTTTCAATAGTTTGAAAATTAACCTTGATGTAAAAGCTTGTGCTAAGGAAATAACATAAAATTTCTGAATAAAATACCATATTTATTACTTGGGTGCAATATTTTTGGACTTACGATCACCATGGTGAAAAATATGTGTAAGTTCTATGCTGACAGAAAATTGAAGCGAACTCTTCTGTCGATTGCCTCGTGGTAAATTTTCATATATTGGTTGGCGGAAATTGCCCATGATGAGTCTTTTACCATTCCATTTTTTACAAGCTCTCCCCATCGCTTCGGGTTTTTATTACATATCTCAATGGCCCGGCCGATGGTTACAAGCAGCAACTCAGCCGCATGTGGAATGTTGGCCATTGCGAAACTGTCGGATACAGGTTCCTTAAATCCGAAACCGTTGCCATTCAACCCTGCCTGCTCATCTACAACGGTGTCAACTAATCCACCGGTAAAGCGAACAACTGGTATGGTTCCATACCGCATACTTATCAACTGGGCAAGTCCGCATGGTTCATAGGTGCTCGGCATCAGAAGCATATCTGATGCCGCATATATAAGATGAGAAAGCTCGGGTTCAAATCCTTCAAAAAAGAACATCTTATTTCCGGGCATATCTGCTAATCTGTGTATTTGGGCTGCATACCGCTTACCGTGGGAGTCCAGCGGGTGAGACGCGCCGAGAACGATAATTTGAATATTTTCCAAACCGCAGATTTTTTCCAACACCGGCATCAAAATGGCTATTTTCTGATCAGATAGTCGCCCGATTAAAGAAAGAAGGTGTGCATCATCTTTTAGTCCTGAAAAAGGCTTGCGATTATCTCGGCCCCAGCTTTTCAGCAGTTGTCGAATGAGCCGTTTTTGTTTAAGAATCACATTGATAGCGTCTGATTTTGAGTAGTTATAGGGAGAGATGTTGGGATCGTCCGCTGGATTCCATTCCGCAGTGTCAATTCCATTGACTATGCCGCACAGATCACGAGATCGCTCTCGAAGCAGATGCTCAAATCCCCCGCCAAAAGCCGGGGTCCGAATTTCATGGGAATATGTGATGCTGACTGTGTTTATCAGATCGGCAAACCCTAATCCACCTTTTGTAAAGTTAAACCTGGCCTGATGTTCAAGCGATCTTGTTCGAAGGGGCTGAAATGCCCATGATCCTAAACCTGCCAGGTACAGCAACCTTTCAGCAGGCGTTGGATATTCTTTATCTGGGAAGGCTCCCTGATAGAAGTATCCTACATTATGGGTTGTATAGAGAGTTGCAATTCGCCCCAGGTAAGGATCTTTTCCATACAATGTGTTCAAATATACTGGGATTAAGCCGGTGTGCCAGTCATTGCAGTGAATAATATCCGGCCGAAAATTTTCAAAAACTCTTAAAAACTCAATTGTTCCCCTGCACAAAAGGATGGCCTGCTCGGGTAAATCCTTTGCTTGATCGAATTCTTCGATACAAAGGAGATAGCAGGGTACGGATGGTTCATCACTATGGGATTTCGGTAGTATATATTGACAGATATGTGCAGACCGGATTTTATCCCCGAATGGCACAGAAATATCTTTCGTAATGACCGTATGGAACCTGTCGTTAATCCCTTTTCCTGAGACGGTTTGATAACCTGGCATCAGTACCCGAATGTCGATATCCTCATGTAAGGCAAATGCTTTCGCAAGCGCTGTGGCTACATCCCCCAAGCCGCCGGTACCGTCAATACCTCTGACCTGATTGGAGACAAGAAGAATTTTAAGCTTCATTGCAATATCTTTTCAGTTTTGAGGTTTCAGCTTTATACTCATTATAGATATTTTAATATTTTCCGCCGGCTGTTATAGAACTCCAAAGCCATCTGCTCTACAACCATATCAACCTCATTCCTATAGAAATCGAGGGCTTTTTCAGGAGGTACACCAAGAGACTTCTGCATTTTTCTTACTTCTCCAAAGGTTTTTGCACCCAGGAGCATAATTTTTTCTCTGCAAAATTCCAAAAATGCTGCAGTGTAAAGGTAGTTGAGGCAGAGCTTTACCGTTTCCGTATCCTGATTTGAAATCATAAAAGCAATGTTTTGATATAATATATCAATCCATAAGTCTCGGGTCATTCCCATGAATTCAAAGGTATCTGAATCTTTAGCAGAAATATTTGCCAGGCGAGAATGCGCATTTTCGATTCTTGCAAAAGTATCA
>VMSQ01000324.1 GCA_013792055.1 Desulfobacteraceae bacterium | reverse complement strand
TGCTTTTATTGGGTCAATGCATCCCATGCAGAGCTTTGCCTTAAATGAAGGGAATGGAAGCCCTTTTCACGGGATCATATTTGCTGTGGAAGGTGATATCCAAGCGTTACATATAGCAGCAAAAATTGCGGTTGATCTTGGCGCAACTTGTATTCCAATAAACACTGAAGATAAAACCCTTTATCATGCTGCTGCCGTAGTTGCATCAAACTACCTTGTAACCCTTCTTTCTCTTGCCTTCAGTCTTATTGAACATGCAGGCATATCCGGCAGTGATAAATGGAAAGTCTTAAAACCTTTAATTGAAGGTACACTTTCAAATATAGAGAAGGCCGGAATTCCGGCGGCACTAACGGGTCCTATCGCCAGAGGAGATATTGAAATCGTGAAGAGACATATAGAAGAAATAGGGAAAAAATTACCTGAATTACTTGACCTTTATAATACTCTTGGTTTTCATACGATAGGCATTGCAGAATCAAAAGGCACTCTTTCAGAAAAATCCGCTGATATTCTAAAGAAAATAACAAACAGAAAAGACAGCGCCTAAAGTTAAGGAATTATGCCATTTTATATAGATTCCTTCAGTCGTCAATGCGCAAAAGACGAGTAACTCCAGCAACTCTGAATTATTAATTAGCACGCCGAAGGCGTACCACAACTTTAGGCACTTTAATATACTTTAGCTCACTTTAGGCACTTAATTTTAGGAGACTTTTGTGAAATTTATTTCATTTGGTGATATTCATGAGCATCCAGCAAATGTGCAAAAAATAAATGGGATCTCAGATGCAGACTTTGTTGTGGTTACCGGAGATTTAACAAACTTCGGCGGAATTAAAAAGGCCAGAAATATTATAAACTTCATATCACGTTATAATCCCACTATTTATGCCCAGTTTGGCAACATGGACTTTGAAGAAACAAACAATTACTTTGATGAAATCGGAATCAATCTTCACAGCAAAGGCATTATTATTGAAGATATAGGAATTTTCGGCGTGGGAGGTTCCAATTATACACCATTCAACACCCCAAGTGAATACAGCGAAGAACAACTGGAAGAATTTATTTATAAAGGATATGAGAGTATAAAAAACATTCCAATAAAGATTCTGGTGTCTCATACTCCTCCATATAACACAGCCCTGGATGTTGTGAGAGGCGGGGTTCATGTCGGAAGTACATCTGTTAGAAAATTTATAGAAGAATATCAGCCTCAGCTTTGCCTGACAGGGCATATTCATGAAGCAGTTGGAGAGGATAGAATCGGCAGCACAATTATTGTAAATTCTGGAATGATTGGAGACGGGGGTTACGCGGAGATCGTTAAAAAGGGGAAGAGCCTTGAGGCGGCATTGAAGAAGGTTTAACTTCCCGGCAAAAATTTACAAATTCAAGAAAGGAGAAGGTCTAATGAACTCATCCGTATAAACCGGTCAAGGTGTTTGGCGGCTAAAAAATATATGTGAACCGTTACAAAAATTTTTCTATTTTAGATTTTTCCCTGAGTTTTTGTATGTATATTTTAACTTCCTCTTTTGTTTTTTCCTGTTTCAAATGCTGAGCAAGGTCTTCTTTTACATTTTCATAAGCAGTTGTCTTTTCAGGCGTTTTATCTACAACTTTGATAATATGATATCCAAACTGAGTTTCTACAATATCACTTACCTCTTCAGTTTTTAATGCAAAAGCTACATCTTCAAAAGATTTTACCATTTGACCTCGCTGAAAGTATCCCAAATCTCCGCCATTGTTTTTGCTGGGGCATTCTGAGAACTCTTTGGCGAGTGCAGCAAAATCTTCACCTTTTTTAAGTTTTAATTGAATTGCTTTGATTTTTTTTGTTGCCTCAGATTTCTTTGCTTCATCTGCTCCGTTATCAATTTTTATTAAAATATGACTTGCCTTAACCTGTTCGGGCTGTTTGAAGAGGTCGGGATTGGCATCATAAAACACCTTGCTTTCTTCATCTGAAATTTTAATCTTCTGAGCGATCTGAGTTTCAACAAGTTCCTGTATTGCAATGCCCTTTTTGATTTTAAGTTTTAAGTTACTCTCGGATAACTTTAGCTCGCTTAAAAAGTTTTCAAATTCAGCGTCATTGGGAAACTTTTGTTTTAAAGATTTCATTTGAGAGTCGATAGCCTCTTTTTCAACTTTAATTCCGTTATTCCGGCTTTCCTGAAACAGCAATTCGAGGTCAATCAGGTTATCAAGAATTTCATTTCTGATACCTTCAAGCTGCGGTGATGCAATTTCTATCTCCTGCTGTGAAATTTTTTGTTTTACCTGGCTTAGCTCTCTATTGAATTCTTCACCGGTAATAACCGATCCATTAACTATGGCTACTTTATCTATTGAAGGCTCATTTTTTTCTGCCTGGACGGTTAAAGCGCTTAGGGATAAAGACAGTGCTACTATAATTACACAAATAAATCTTCCTGCAGAAAGATTTTTGGCATAAATCTTCATTGACATAAAATTATTCTCCTTAATTTTTAAATTTTGAAAAGATTTAGGGGATTTCCTTTAATCTTTTGATTTGCCTCTTTTAATTTTTCTTCACTGGATATCACTGCTACAGCCTGTTTTTTTTCTTCCTGATTGAAATATTTTTCTGCAACTTTTATTACCTGATTGCGCTTTAGCGAAAGGAGATTTGTTTTGAAATGGTTTCGAGCATCATCTGACAATGAAATCAGCTTCCTGTAAAATGCCTTTCTTGCAGCAGGGCCTGGAGGATCGGGCTTATCTATTTCTGAACATATTTGAAGGATTGCTTCTTTGATATCCTCTTCATCATAGTCTCCTGATTTGATGAATATCATTGCGTCATCATATACTTTCAGAGTCGATACTATATGCGGATCTCTGTAAGAAGCGAAGCAGAAAATACCGTTTTCTGAGTCATATATTGAAAAGCCGCCGTATGCACCGCCTTTTTCTCGAATTTCTCTGTGCAGATACAGCGACCTGAGCATTTTGCTGATTACCGACAAAGCAGGTGCATCTTCGTGTTCCATGCGTACGGTTTGAAATGCACGAGCTACAAAAGAGACAGCAGAATAGGTACTCCAGCCTTCCCTGGTAATTTCATCATCATAACCTATTGCAGGAGAAATAAAACCGTTTGCCGGCTTTGCGAATGATGACTTTTCATCAAGTCCTTTTTGTATTGATACAGCATGAGAAGATGCGCTGGAAAGGGCTTGGTCTTCTCCAATCAGCGCAATCTTGAAGTTATTACCAACTAAAAGATCTTTTCCTATAGATGATAGATTATCGGAAACAGATTCAAGTTTGTTATCAATAAGATTGTCAGTTATATTCTTTATGGTCTGTAACTGGTGGATACCATGCCAGGTCTCGCTTAAAGCACAGGTCGTTGAAAAATTTCTTGAGGCAAGAGAAATAGCTAATCTATGACCATTGTGAATTATCATGGATTCCATTTTTGCTCTGTATTCAAGCAGAAGGCTTTTTAATCTATCAAGATCAGAAAAGTCAAATTCATATAACAGCTCTTTTATTATTTCAAACATCCTGCTTTGGTTCCTGACAAGGCATTTCCCGTTTAATGTTATAAAAGGCATACATGCGCCGGCCCCCTCAAAATTGGTGTGCGCATGAGCGGATAAAACAATTCCGCCTGTGTATGCATCGATCAGTCGTGCTAAATCTGTATATGCTCTTGATTTTGTACCGGTTTTTGAGAAAGCATAGCAAAAAAAGGGTACGAGGGGAAGCATCTGATTTTGCAAAGAACCTGTGCCTGCGGCTGAAGAGAAGTAGAAAATGCCGTAGGTGGGCTGATTATAACAAGACGCAGTACCCATGCAATATGTTTCAGATTCATGTACAGTTTGAACAGAGGGCGGGATATCTTCAATTTCCAAGGTCGGAAGACAGGAAACATCTTCTTTTTTTTCCTGCAGTTTCTTTAAGGCTTCAGCGGCTTCATTTATTTTTTCAATATCTGATTGAGTCAGGCCGGCCTTTATAACTTTGAGTTCCTTTGCAACCCGTTTTTTTTCTTTCTCTTCTATCCTCTGGTCAGGAGCAAGGGTGAGAAGGACTCTATGAGAATTATTTATAAAATACTTTTTTATGCGGTTTTCGAACAGAGGACTTTTGGAAAGTTCATCACGAAGTCTGCTAAGATCTGTATCAAACTGCAGAACCATTTCCGGCTTTCCTCCATGGAGCCAGCTGCCTGAAAAGGTTAAAAGTAAGCGAAGGCCATAAGGGTAAGGGGTGCTGGTTATTTCTTTGCGATGGAATTCAACCTGATGAATAGCTGACTCAATAAGTTTATTGTCGATTCCTTTGGTTGCGAGTTCATTTAAAACATTAAAAATGATAGATTCGATTTTGCCTGCGACGGATTTTTTAACGTCTTTAAGTCCGCAGACAAACAGGGTGTCCTTGTTATTTGAGTCATAGCCTGTTCCGTCACTAAGAGCTGTTCCGAGGTTTGAATCTATCAAGGCCTTGCGCAGCGGCGATGCTGAATTTCCCAGAAGGATTTGCTCAAGCAGAGTAAGGACAAGCACCTCAAAAGAATCTCTTATGTCTGCAGTTAGCCACGCGACGCAAATCTGGTATTTTTTTGATGGATCTTCATTCCTGCCGATAGGATATGGATAAGTTGCCTTTTGAGGTTTATCCCACCGGGGTTGAGAGGGCACGTCTGTTTCAGGACTGATTCTCGTAAAATTTTTTAGAATCTTATCTTGAATAAAAGACAGATGGTCGATTAACGGCAGGTTCCCATATGTGTAAAAAAAAGCATTGCTCGGATGATAATGCCGTTTGTGGAAAGCCTTGAGCTGAGCATAGGATAAACTTGGTATTATAGCAGGATCGCCACCTGAATTATTACTATATGTTGTGTCAGGATACAGTTTATTTAACAGGGCGTGGGCCATTACTTGATCCGGCGATGACATGGCGCCTTTCATTTCATTATAAACTACACCTTTATAAACCAGATGAGATGACTCCAAATGAGATGTCTCGGGGGCTTTTATATTATTTTCAATTTCAAGGCGGTGTCCTTCCTGCTTAAAACTGAGCTCGTTAATGATAGGGTAAAACACAGAGTCAAGATACACATCCATCAGGCCGTAGAAGTCTTTCCTGTTCTGTGTAGAGAAAGGGTACATTGTCCAGTCCGATGCAGTAAAGGCGTTCATAAAAGTGCTCAGACTTCTTTTCAGCATGGAAAAAAAAGGATCACGTACAGAAAATTTCCTGGAACCGCAAAGAACAGTATGCTCAAGGATGTGAGCAACACCGGTTGAATCAGTCGGCACTGTCTTAAGGGCTACACCGAAAGTATTTTCCTTGTCATTGTTACTTATATGAATATGCCTGGCACCTGTTGCAGGATGCTCTATATCATATAAAATCGATCTTATTTCTTTAAGTTCTACTTTTTTTTTTATTAAATAGCCGCAGATATTGTCATTTTCTTTAATATCGGGATTGTTTTGATCCAAAGTATTGTCCATATAACTACCTTGCGGAGTTGTTTATTTGAGATTTGATATTGGCAGCCGTCTAATTAATGAGTTCTTAGTAAAAACATAAAGTTATGGACACTCTGGACCGTTTTAGACATACATACATATCGAAGATATCTATGCGGCTATATATACACCACGGTTTTTGCGCTTAATTTTTTTTATCTGATTAAGTCTAAATATAATATTTCTGAGTTTTTTCTCACCAAAGCCGGTTGCAGCCTGGATTTCAGCAAAATCAGCGCCTTGCTTGGACTTCTTAATGGCTTCCAGAACCATATCGGAAGCTGTTAAAGAAGACTTGGAGATAGATTTTTTGGTTGTAGTGATATCTTTAGATGAACGTTTGCTTTTGGTAAGAGCTGGTGACGACTTGAGCATTGTTTCCAGACGATCTATTTTAGCACTAAGATTGGTTATATCGTTTTTTGTAGGAACATTGTAATGTCGCATAAAAAATTTAACCATTGCATCAAAACTAACTGATTTTCCCCTTTTTTTTGGCATGAGATCCTCCTTGGGTAAGTAGTAAATAAGATTTAGAAATATTCATATAAAATTACTTAATTATATAGAAAAAGTCAAGAAGTCTTCCTGTTTGAAGATATAAAATTAGATTAGGGAAATCGAAGGAACCTGTACTAAAGAATGAATCTTGAAAATAATAATATTTGATGTTAATTTTAAACTAGTAATAATTTAAATTTTTTAAAGCCATCAGACACTGTAGAATCGAATGAATCTTAGAGAAAAAATCCGTCAGTCTATAATCAGATTCAAAGAACTTAATGGCGATCCGCATTACGTTGCTCTTGGAATGGCTATAGGAGTATTTATAAGTGTAACTCCCACTATTCCTTTTCATACAGCTATTGCTTTAGCTCTGGCATTCATTTTACGGGGGAGCAAAGCCGCTGCTGCAATCGGTGTATGGTTCAGCAACCCTCTTACTATACCTTTATTTTACAAGGGCAGCTATGATGTCGGGATGTATATTCTCGGCAATTCAGCTCCTTTTAATATAGAATATGAGTCGATTTTAGAGCTGTTAAAACTGGGAGCGGATGTTACTATTGCCATGATTGCAGGTGGAGTTATTCTTGGCATTCTTCCTGGTATTTTAGCCTACTTTATAACGCGTAGAATATTTATTAAAATCCGGTTGCGAAAGAAATCTTGAATATGACATCACCCAGAGTACTACTTGCTGCCTGGCGAATGCATGCTAAGAAGCAGTTGGGCCAGCATTTTTTGGAAAATCCAGCTACCTCTGAAATGATTGTGTCCCGTTGCAGGGTCTTGCCGGAAGATATTGTTTTAGAAATAGGGGCCGGCTTAGGAGCCCTCACGATCCCTGTTGCCCGGATAGCAAAAAAGGTTTATGCGGTTGAGAAGGATCGCCAGATAATTGCTTTGTTAAAAACAGAACTCATTACAAACAATCTTTTGAATGTAGTTATAATCGAAAGTGACATACTTAGAGTTAGTATTGAAAAGTTTGCAGAAGAAGCTAATCGTAAAATAATAGTTTTAGGAAACCTGCCGTACAATATTTCTTCCCAGGTTCTCATTAAACTTATAAAGGCCAGAAGTGCTGTAAGCCATGCAGTTCTTATGTTTCAGAAAGAACTTGCTCAACGCATTACAGCACATCCAGGTGGCAAAGAATACGGACGGCTTACCGTTATGCTCAATTATTGTGCAGATATAAAAAAAGTTGCGGATGTTAAGGCTTCTCAATTTTTTCCGAGACCAAAAGTTGATTCCGAAGTTCTTGAAATAACTTTTAAAGACAGTCTGAAATATTCGGATGATGAAGAATTTCTTCACAGGGTAATAAAAGCGGCGTTCGGGCAGAGAAGAAAAAACCTAAAAAATGCTCTTGCGGGCAGCGATTTCCATATTTCTAATGAAACGTCTATTCATGCGCTGCAAAATGCGGGCATAGATCCAACCCGACGCGCAGAAACCCTTACAGTTGAAGAATTTATCAGGCTGAGCAATAGCCTGAAGGCAGAAGACCAAAGCAATTGAAGATTGAAGATTGAAGATTGAAGGAATTCCGCCAATTTTTTATTTTATTATTCAAAACAGCGGAGCGAAGCGATTCCACAAATATTCAATATTCAATCGACAATATTCAATCCAATGATTAATCACATATTTTCCGCCACCGAAACAGTCCTGTCACCGAGCAAGTTAACATAGCTTCCCATTTCATTATCGTACCAGCCGTATATGACACACTGAGTTACAGGAATTCTTATGATTGTGTCATTTAATGAAGAAAGAATACTTCTATCTAATCCAGGCACGTTTTTTAAATCTATTTTAACATCAGCAGTGCTGGTATGAGTCTCATGCCCTTCAATTATTGCTGCTGCAATCGGTATCCCTATAATATCACAAGACACATTCTGTTTGTCTGTATAGTGCAGATATCCGTTTGGATCTTCAGCCGCAGACTGCATATATATGTTGTTTATTAATTTTCTTCTTATCGGTTCTCCAGACAAGTCCTCCTGCAGATTTATTACTAGAATAATAAGAGAACCCGTTGAAGTAGGAATTCTTACAGATTCAGCAATGAACCCGATTTGCTCCATTTCAGGGATAACGAGTCTGAGTGTATTGGCTGCTCCTGTTGTGGTTAGTATAATATTATTCATTACACTTCTGTTTTTTCTCAGATCGGTTGACCCTGTTTTTGGCAGACGGTCAAGAACTTCCTGTGATCCTGTAACGGCATGAACGGTTGCCATTGAGGCTGAAAGAATTTTTTTATGGCCAAAAAAGTTGAGAATGGGTTTCATCATATGGGCAAGGCAAGTAGTAGTGCAGGATGCATTTGAAATCGCTTTATGTCGTCTGGGATCATAGTCATTACCATTGATTCCCATTACTGTAGTTACAGCGTCTTCCGGCATTTTTTTGCTTTTATCTTTTATCTTAAAGGGAGCTGAGACTATAATTTTCTCTGCTCCTGACTCAAAATGTCCCCTTAAGGCTCCTTCTGGGTGGTCTGGAGAAAGAGTCGGATCAAGGAATTGCCCTGTTGTGTCAACTACCAGCTTAACATCATGATCTTTCCAGCCGATTTCGAGCGGATTCCTGTAAGACCTTAAAAATTTAACCCTTATACCGTCAATTGTCATACTACCGCTTTTTTCATCCAAATCCTTGATAACAGGCACAGCTTTTTGACCATAAAGAAAACCATGCAGCGGACCGTAATTTGAATCTCTGCCTGCATAATGGGCAATATCCTCAATGGATGTGCCGGCCTCCCGTCCGATATTAACTATAATTTCATCAAAGTATTTTCTGGCTACATGGTGCCATACAGTAAGTTTTCCGATTCTTCCAAATCCATTTACGCCAAGTTTAAGTCCCTTTTTATTTAAGGCACTATTTCCCATCTTACCCCCCTAAAATATTGGTATTAATTTTCTTTTACTTTAATTTTACCTTGATAAACTGAACCTTCCCGCCCCTCGATACTTATATAATCCCCTGATTTTAAAAACACCTGATTAAAGAGGCAGTTTTTTTCTTTTTCGTTACATACCAGACCGCCTGAACCAATAACACATGTTTTTCCTAGTCTGTGAGCAACAACTGCTGCATGGGAAGTTAAACCTCCACGTGCCGTCAGAAGGCCGTCAGCCGCATAAATTTCCCTGATATCATCAGGGACAGTATCTCCTCTAACAAGGATTAAAGATGTTTTTGGTTCAGATTTTTTCCATTTATTAATATCTTCCAGGGTGAAAACTACTCTGCCGTTCATTGCTCCGCCGCTTACCCCGATACCACGACCCAGATATTTTGCCTTATTTATTTCTTCAGGGTCAAAAATTAGTGCCTTTTTTCTTTCTCTCATTGCCATGTCCCTGGTCTGAAGCAGGTACAAGTCTTTTATTGAAGGACCTTCAAAGGTAAATTCTATTTCCTGCGGAGTCCAGCCTTTTTTATAGATTAGTTCCTTGGCCCACTCTTTTAAAGCCGTATAAATTTCGGGGAAATGTGTTTCAAGTGTTATGTCAGTCTCCCTCATTTCTATTTCCTGCTGGTTAATAGAGATGGGTAAAGTTTTAACAAGCCCTGCAACCACATCTTCTCCCTGGTTTCCAAGGGTAAAGTCACCCCACAATCTCAGGTTGTCGCCGGACCATCTGGGATTATGTGTAAAAAATACTCCGCTGCCGGATGAATTAGAAAGATTCCCAAACACCATTTCCTGAACGGTGACGGCAGTACCCCAGTCATCTGATATGCCCATAATTTTGCGATAAGTTCTTGCTTTCGCTGAGATCCATGAGCTAAAGACTTTTTTGATTGTCAGATGAAGTTGCTCTACAGGATCTTCTATAATATCAATTCCAGCATCTTTTATCATTTTTTTGTAGGTCAGCGCAATCTCTCTCATCTGTTCGCCGGTAAACTCTCTTTTATAAGGTAATCCTGATCTTTTCTTGAAATCATTTATGATTGCGTCAAACGCGTTTCTTTCAATATCAAATGACATCCCGTAGCACTGAAGAAATCTGCGATAATTGTCCCAAGCAAACCAGGCATTTCCGGTTCGGGCGGCAATCCCCTCTGCTATCTCTTCATTGATCCCAACATCGAGAAAAGTATCCAGCATGCCGGGCTGAGATATGGAAGAACCGCTTCTAATTGAAAGAAGCAAAGGCTTAGTTGGATCTCCAAAGGATTTGCCTGTGAGCTTTTCCAGAGCAGATATATTTTTAGCGACCTGTTCTCTAAAATTCTGTTCAGCCGGCGGATAGCTGTCGACTATTTCTCTGCAACGAAATACTTCTGTAGTAATTATAAAACCAGGAGGGACAGGCAGACCATAATTTTTCATCTTAATTATGTTAAGACCTTTGTTGCCAAGATGAATTATTCCGAAAATCCTGCTTTTTTTGTCAACTATGGAGGTCATAGCCATTTGGGGATCATAGTTAAGCAGCAGGTGAAGCTTTTTTTTAGGCAGTTTGTCGGATTGCTGGAAGAGGGTTCTTAGTATTTTAGTTAAAAAAATGTCAAGCTGCCTAATCCCAAGCGCAAGAGATGTTCTGTCTCGTAAAAAGATTTCAGATATTCTGTGTTTCAGTTTTTCATGGTCGGCCATGTCTTCCTTTGGGAGGTATTTGGGTAGGATTTGGTCGATTGATATCTGATTTAAAATTCTTGTTAAATTCTCTTCGTGGATGTTGTTAAAATAGTCATTTATTATATTCTTTACCGCTCTGGCAAATCCTTTAAATATATCGACGTACTGAGTAAAAGTAAATCCTCTTGTTCCAAGTGAATGGGATAAAAATTCTATCTGACGTTCCATTTCAACTGAAGAAATTCCATTTACTTTCAATGCCTTGTCAAACAAAATTAAGCGGTCGTAAATCTGGTAAAATGTGGCTCTTGTTATAAGGCTGAGGTCAATATTTTGAATAAGTTCTTCAAAAAGAACATTCACCAGAGATTCTATTCGAAAAGTAAGACCAAGTGCATCAAATTTCAATTCATGATAATATCCATACATTGATGGTATATCCACCGTTATATGTCTTTTTTTATAAATATCTTCTCTGGCTTCATATGACTTATGTGACAGAATCAGATTTTTTAACAATTCAATATAATCGATCAGCATGGAAAGTTTTTTCTTGAGCCTTGGCTCAGCCAGAGCTTTTTTCAGCCTGTCCAAATCCGGAAAGGCTTCGGCTTTAAGCTGCGCAATATAATGATCCATTTCAATAAAATCGAGATTGTATTTCTGGTTTAAAAGTTTATAAAAAGATATTGCAAGTTTTAGCCTTTCCAGATCTACTTGCGGCACTTCTTTAATATCTGCAAAAAGTTCCTTTATTTTTTCATCTTTTATGGCAATGAGGTCAGCAGGTAAGTTCAAACCTTTTTGCTCAAGTCTTGTCATCGCAAGGTGAACACCGTCAATATATGGCCCTTTAGTGGTGATTTGGCTATAAATGCTTGGCGGGACAAATGGCTCAAGAAGGCTTTTTTCTCTATTCCTCCAGAAATTAAGGACAGCTTCCATAAAGCCGATTATCAGGTTATTGCTTTCAACATGGCTTTGTTTCCGTAGAAAGTGGACAAGCACATCTTTTCTGCCGATTATATCGTCGATATCAGTAGAAATGTCTCTCAGTTTTCCTTCAGCGCCGATATCGTTAAAATACACCGGAAACAGCCTCATCAACTGTTTGGCAAGATTATATACCGGTTCAATATCGCTATTTAAGAATTTTGTGATATCTCTTGGGAACAGATCGGTATCTTTGATAAATACACCGCTGATAGAAAGATGGATTATAAGGCTGGAAAGAAGATTTGCCGACCATTTCGGGTTAAGTTCGATCAGCTCTAACCAGGTTTTTATATTGCTGATATGAGTGCTGTTGACTTTTACTTGCCAGTCGTTTCCAACGCCTTCTATCATTGGAGATTGAAAGCCCAGATCGATTGTTGAATCAATAAAAAGCTTAACAAGATCAATTTCATCTGTTTTATAGACACCCTTGCCCATATTCAGCACGCAGTTCAGAACTACGGCGGGAAACCTGCTTGTTCGAGTTTTTAAAAGAGAAAAAGTTTTATCAATAAGTTTGTCTATATTATAGTGCTTCTCATTTTCTATAAGCCAGCTTGCCGTTCTGTTTATCTCCCTTAAAGCTTCCTCATGTATCATAGACAGTCCGGAAGTATTCATAATATGGAAGAGGAATAAAAGTTTCTGTCTATTTCCTTCGCTGGTTTTTGTTCCTTCCTGAAGAAGCTTTTGAGGAATTTTCCTGTATATTTCAACAAGTTCTTTGTATCCTGGCAGTTCCAGCAGGCTTTTTAAAAGTTCTTCAGAATCAATTTCTTTTTCCCGGGCAATATCCTTCAGCTTGACATTCCATTGTTTAATTTGATTATGAGATATGTCGTTAAAAATTTCTTTTAAATTCAAATTCCTATCAATTATATCCGTTTCTTTTTCAAACCAGACATGAGGGTCTTCCTCGTTTAACCAGTATGAATATGAGTGCTTAAAATATTTTAATAGAAGTAGATTGATTGGCTTATAGCTTATATTTATTTCAGATGAGTATGTTAAAAGCTTTTCGGCCAGGTTTTTAATTTGATAGAAACTTTTAATAAAAAGGAAGAAGATTTCATCGTTGTAATTTCTGATGTGGTCAAAGGAGCCATTGATTACAGGCATAAATCTTTTGATATCCGGGCCGGAGTCTTTAATGATTTTCTGCAGAAAAAGCAGCAAATTGTCAGTGCCGTCGGCTTTTGTGTCTTTTTCGTCACTTGATTTAATTGCGGTCGTAAAAATATTTACAAAAAGAGTTGCAGCTTCGTGGCCTTTTGGATGGTTTTTTAGAAGATAAAAATAGTCCAGAGAATAACTTCTTGCTTCATGAACGATAAATTTCCAGTCCTTATATGGATGTGAAAGCTCTTTAAGAAAGGTATTCAGTCCATCCATCAGGCCATAATGCTTTGACATGACTTCCTGAAGAACTGAATATTTGGCATCTATGGTGACATCAACATGATAGTCGGCTATATTTACTTCAAGGGCTTTTGACTTTATCTTCAAACCCTTCTCCTTATCTTAACAGCCTTTCGAGCTTCAAGGCGCGCTTTTAGTTTTGGGAAAAGATTTATATCTGTATAAGGTAAAAAAAGAGAAGCCACGTAATTGTCCATAAAAGAGGCAGTTTCCGAAAGCTCGAAGTTTGTCATTTTTCTTGCGACTTCCACCACATCTTTTCTGATGCGGTTTGTGAGCGAACTTATTTTTGCCCCCATGAGTGATCCGTTGCCGATAAAAGTAACTTTATCAGGATCTATTTCAGGCAGCAGTCCTATGATCATGGCCTTTTCCAAATCTACAAAGCTTCCAAAACCTCCGGCCAGAATAATACGGTCAATATTATTAATACTGAGACCGACCTCTTCAAGAAGAGTCATGCATCCGCTGTACATGGCGCCTTTTGCCCGTATAAGGTTATTTATATCCGGCTCTGCAAGAACAACATCTCTATCTATCTGGGTTAAATGAGCTGGCGCAAGGACATATTCATATACTCCATCAACCTGACGTATGCGATTTGTATCAAGTTCGCGGTTGAATTTACCAAGATTATCAATAATGCCCATTTCGAACATAGTTGCCACTATATTTATAAGCCCTGAACCGCAGATGCCTTTTGGCCTCACATTTCCAATAGTTATGTTCATGGGCTCCAGGCTGAAAGGATCTATGGAAAAATCCTCGATAGCTCCTGTTGTGGCGCGCATTCCAAATTTGATGCCGCCCCCTTCAAATGCCGGACCCGCAGAACAGGCAGCGCAGGCAAGCCAATCTTTGTTCCCAATAACGATTTCCGCATTAGTCCCTATATCAATGTAAAGGGTGATTTCCTCAGAAAGGTACATCCCCGATCCCATAATGCCGGCTACAATATCTCCGCCCACATAACTTGAGACATTAGGGTAAACCAGTGCTGTAACATGATCACTTAAGTTTATTCCCAGATCAGACGCCTTTATCGGTGGATATAAGGCTGCGGCTGGAACATATGGAGAACGTCTTATATACTTGGGATTGACTTCAAGCATGAGCTGGGTCATGGTTGTGTTTCCAGCCAGTGTTATAGTTGAAATATCGTCAGTATCAACATCGGCCTGTTTTATTATTCGGTCTATTATCTTATTAATAGATTGTATAACAACATCATGAAGCTTTTCCAGTCCCTCCGGTTTTTCGGCATATATAATTCTGCTTATAACGTCTTCACCATAGCTTATCTGTGCATTAAAATCGCCATAACTTGAC